>CAZWNS010000052.1:0-18805 GCA_964635245.1 uncultured Spirochaetaceae bacterium | reverse complement strand
CCCTTGCTGACCTCCGCCGCGACGTAATCGAAGTGCGGGGTATCCCCCCGGATCACCGCGCCGAGGCATATGACCGCGTCGTAGCGACCGCTCTCCACCACCCGTTTAGCCACCAGCGGGATCTCCCAGGACCCGGGGACCCGCGCCAGCGTGATGTCCTCATCGGCGCCTCCGTGACGCAGCAGGCAGTCGGTTGCGCCTTCAAGCAGTTTCTCGGTAACGAATGAGTTGAAGCGGCTCACGACGATGGCGAACTTTTTCCCCTGTGCCGATAGCTTGCCTTCATAAATGGTCATCCTATACTCCTTGTATGACGTGCCCGAACCTGGCGATCTTGGTCGCCAGGTAGGGCCGATTCGCACGTGTGATCCCGACGGTGAGGTCTTCGCGGTCGGCCACGACGATCCCGGAAGCTTCCACCGCCCGGACTTTCTCCGGATTGTTTGTAAGCAGCCGTACCGTCGCGTAGCCGGCCTCCCGCAGCACCGCCGCGGCGGCGCCGCGCCCGCGCGCTCGAGTGCCACAGCCTCCGCGTGCGGGCCGCCGTAGGCGGCATGGTACCCCTCGGCGACGATCTCGTCGTCCCGGCAGATGACCGTCCCCACCTTCGGATTCGGTGCGACCGCAGCGCCGCCCCGGGCCCCCAGTTCGAGGGCGCGTGCGAGCAGGCGGCGGTCGGCGCTCCCGATGCCGAGCCGGTCGGGCCGGAGCCACAAAAAAACCCGAGACATCCATCGGTGGATACCTCGGGGCGTTCGCCTCACGTTCACAAAACCGGGACCATCGTCCCGGAACGTGACTGGTTTTCTCCCATCCGGACTGTACCGTCGGCACCGGAATCTCACCGGTTCCGTTCCACGTGCGTGGAGCTCACGGGCTATCACCGCCGGTCGGGAATTGCGCGCGACAGCGCGCTCACCCCGCCCCGAAAACCATTGTTGTTGCGTCAATGAATTTCAATTGATCGAAAGATCGTCAAGCTTGAAACCCTGGGCCGACGCACGTAAATCAGGAGGGCGGGCGGCCCTGTTCCGTTTCTGCAGGTTCGTTGCCCCCGGGCGGCCCGGCTACACGTGCACCGTCACGTCGGTGACGATCATGCCCGCCGCCCGGCCTGCTTCCATCCCGCTCACGCTGTCTTCGAATACCTGGCAGTGGGCGGGCTCCACGCCGAGAAGCTCCGCGCATCGGAGGAAGGTCTCCGGATGAGGCTTGTGATGGGTTACGTCGTCCGCGGTGACGAAGGCGTCGAAGAGCTCGGCAAGGCCGGTGGCGCGGACCACACGCTCGGAAATCGCGCGACGCTCACCGGTGGCAAGCCCCATGGGCAGACGCCCGTGTCCCCGGCGGGCGAGGGCGGCAACCTGCTCGATGGGCTCGATGCTGTCCACGTGATGGATGTACGCCTCTTCCTTGGCCGCGGCCACCTCGCGGGGGTCGAGGTCGAGCCCGTACCGCTCTGCAATAACGCGGGCGACCGCGGGCGAGGGGCGGCCGGCGAGCTCGACGAAGAGCTCTTCGGTGAGCTCCACGCCGTAGCGGCGGATGACCTCGCGCCAGGCCTCGTAGTGGTGATGCATGGTGTCGGCGAGCGTCCCGTCGACATCGAAGACAAGCGCTCGGGCGCGCGGATCGATTTCGAGTGGCATGGAGTGAGTGTAGCAGAATCCGGCCGCCGTGCGAAGTGTCGCCGGCCGACGCGGCAGCACAGTGGGCGCCGTGGGCGCCGCCGTGGGCGCCGCTTACTGAATCAGCTTCCGCCGCAGCCGATGGATGGCGTACCAGCCGACACCCACGGTCATGAGAATCATGTAGGCAAGGTCCCACCACAGGATGGGGTCGAACTCTCCGGTCGAGAATGCCCGCGTGACGCGAACCGGGTGGGTCAGCGGCAGGATCTCGGTGACGGGCCGGACCGCGGTGGGAAGGTTCTCCACGGGGAAGACCACGCCGGAGAAGAAGAACATCGGCGAGATGAATCCCGAAAAGAAGAAGTTGAACTGATTTATGTTCTTCACCCAGGAGGTCACCAGAAAACCCAGTGCCGCGAACATGGTGCCGGTGAGGAATCCCAGAAACGGGGCGAGGAGCATGGGTCCCACCGGCAGTATGCCGAACACGCCGACGACGATGAGAACGGAAAGACTGAATACGAAGCCCTTGGTGCCGGCCCACAGAATCTCTCCGACGAGCAGATTGTCCGCGGTAATGGGGGCGCCGAGCATGCCGTCATATACCTTGTCGAACTCCAGGCGGATGAAGGTCCCGAAACTGCATTCGAACGCCGCGGTGAACATGGCCGCGGTGATCATGAGGCCCGAGGCGAGGTACTCGACGTAGGGAAGTCCCTCCATCACTCCGATGTAGCGGCTGAGGCCGAGGCCGAGACCCACGAGAAAGATGAGCGGCTCGAGAAAGGGCGGGAGGGCGTTGCTTATGAGGTTCTTCGAGTACACGCGGACATGGCGGAGCCACACGCTGTAGAGCCGGTGGGAAAGAGAGGGCCGTCCGGCGGAGAGCTCGTGGTGGGTGCCGTCGGTGTATCCGGGACCGGCGGTGCCGGCGGGGACGGCGGTGCCGACCGCGTCGGCGGTGCTACTGGTGGACATTGAGACTCCTTCCGGTGCTCTTGAGAAACAGGTCCTCGAGGTTTACCTGCCTGAGGAGATAGTCTCCCGGGCGGAGCTCGCCGACCATAGCCTGGAGCCGATCGAGGTCGGAGCTGTAGTACAGGATGCGCTCACCGGAGCCCTCGGTGCGAACTTCGCCGTCGAATACGTGCGACTCCACCTTCGGTTGCGCATCGATATTGATGAGCTCGAGGACATGGCTCTCGATGTGCTCTTCCAGCAGGCGAGCCGGGTTACCTTCGAGCACCTTCACCCCGTGGTCCATGATGAGCACCGAATCGGCAATCTGAAAGGCCTCATCCATGTAGTGGGTGGTCAACAGAATCGTCACGCCGCTGCGCTTGAGGCTGCGAAGCTTGTCCCAGATGAGCTGGCGTACCTGAGGGTCGAGGCCGGTTGTCGGCTCATCGAGTATAAGAAGCGAGGGGTTGTTCAGAAGTGCCCTGGCGATGATGAGTCGCCGCTGCATGCCGCCGGAGAGTTCCCGCACCTTTGCAGACCGCTTTTCTTCGAGCTCCATGAACTCGAGAAGATAGTCGACACGCTCGCGCGCCGTGCGCCACGGGATGCCGTAGAAGGTGCTGAAGATCCGCAGGTTCTGCAGAACGTTGAGCTCGACGTCGAGACTGTTTTCCTGGGGAACGACCCCCGAGCGCGCTTTGACTTCGAGCTCGTCGGTGCGCGGGTCGAATCCGAGCACCCGTATCCTGGTGTCGTCCCGGGCGTCGGGGTCCGCCTTGCCGTAGAGGGTCTTCATCATGGTCGTCTTGCCCGCTCCGTTCGGACCGAGAAAGGCGAAACAGTGCGCAGCCGGCACGTCGAAGTTGAGGTTGTTCACCGCCACGAGGTCGCCGTAGGACTTGTAGAGGTGCCTGACATGGATGAGCGGTTCGGCCATAGGGCCTAAGATAGCGAGGAAGGGCCGGCGGGGAAAGCGTTTTGCAATGGCGTGTCGGCGTGGTATAAGGTATGCACGAGGCGCCTATGAACTACAGGGTAACGGTGATCGCAGTTACGATTGCAATGTTGGCCGCGGGCGTGTCCGCAGCACAGGAGACACTGCTCAGGGAGGACGGCACCCTTCTGGATTCCGGGACCATGACCGAAGAGGGACAGCCGGTCGTCTGGCATTCCGTATCGGCCGAGGAGCGCAGCCGCCTACAGGTGGCGGTGGTGTCCGTGGACTTCGAGCCGGTTCTGCTGCTGGAACATGATGACCGGCGTCTGCGCGAGCACGCGAGTACCGCGGGCGCCGCGTCGGGAGCCGTCTTCCTCGAAGCCGGCGAAGAACTCCGTATCGGTGTCAGTGCGGATCCCGACGCTGCGGCGGCCCCTCCGCTGGGATTCAGCCTTCGCGCGGTCGCGGGTCCGGCGCCCGAGCTCCTTCAGCCGGGAGAGACACGCGGGGGTCGGCTCAGTGACGGAGACGAGCGCCTCGAAGACGGACGCGTTGTCGACTGGTTCCCGCTTCGCCTCGAGCGAGGGCAGCGCATACGACTCGAGCTTCAGTCGGTGGAGTTCGACGCCTTTCTCACACTGCGTACGCCCGACGGCGGGGTACTGGAAAACGACGACCTCGAAGGAACCGATGCGGGGCTCGTGCATACGGCCGTCGAACCGGGGATCGCACAGGTCGGTGTGACCGCCTTCGCACCCACCGAGCGCGGTGCCTACCAGCTTGTCGTCGAGGGACTTGAGCCCCCGCGGGAGCTCGAGCTGGGAAGCACCGTAAACGGGCGGCTCGGCAACGACGGGAGCTACACCGACGACTTCGTGCTTTCGGGCACGGAGGGAGAGATGGTTCTCGTGCAGCTCGAGTCGGACGATTTCGATGCCGTGCTGCGACTCCGCGCCGGGGCCGGGTTCTACGCGGAAAATGACGACGCCGGGCCCGGTACGACGGACTCCGAGCTCTTCTTTTCCTTTCCCCAGGACGGTCTCCTGACGCTGCAGGCGGCGAGCCTGATGCCCGGAGAAGGAGGGTCGTACCGACTCTCCGCGCTGCGGTTCGTGACCGACCGGGAGTACCCTGCCTACCGTGAGGGCCGGCGGCTCGAGGCGGGGGAGGAGTTCGACGGTATGCTCACCGTGGAGGCGCCGAGCGCCGAGGGGCGCTACTATCATGACTTCACGCTGGCGGCGGACGCGGGTCGGCTGGTGCAGGTCTCGCTTACATCAGACCTCTTCGATCCGTACATCGAGATCCACAGCCCCTCGGGGCGCGTGTTCTCCGATGACGACAGCGGCGGCAATGGTGACGCGTACGTGGAGTTCGAGGCCGCCGAAAGCGGCATATACCGTGCGCGGGTCACCTCCTACAGCCCGGGCGGGCTCGGAACGTACGCCGTGACCTACGAGGAAGGTGAGCCCCGGGCGCTGGTCGAGGAGTTCGAGGGCGAGATCGCCCCGGACTCTGCGGTGGATGAGGCGGGTCGTCCGGTGTCCGAGCACCGGTACCCGGCGCGGGCGGGGGAGACGGCGGTCATCGAGGTCCGCTCCACCGAGTTCGATCCCGTCCTCTCCGTCCGCGATCCGCAGGGTGACCTCATCGCCGAAAACGACGATTTCGGCACCGGGTGGAACTCCCGCGTGGAGGTGGAGTTTGAGCAGGCAGGTACCTATACCATCGCCGTTTCGGCCTACTGGGACGACCAGGACGGTTCGTATCGGGTCCTGGTGACCGAATAGCCGGCGGAGTCCTGCGTGAACGACGAACAAAACCCTTCCGCCGGCGAGAGTGATCTCGTTCTCAAGATCCTTCGCACGTTTCCGCACCTCATGCGGAAGCTGCTCTACGACTTCGATTACCGATCCGGGCGTGTGGAGCTCAACTACACGCAGTACCGCACGATCATGCTCGTGCACTATGAGCGTGATCGGCCGCTCTCCGAGCTCGGCGCACATATGAACCTCGAGCGCGGCAGCTTCACCTCGGTCATCGACGGGCTTGTGGCGCAGGGCCTGTTGCACCGGCGCCGCGACCCCGGCGACCGTCGTCGGGTCATGCTCGAGTTCACTCCCGATGGAGAGCGCTTCGTCGACGAGGAAATCGGTCGCATGCACAATCACATCCTTTCCAAGCTGGCCGTACTCTCTGCCGCCGAGCGCGCGCGATTCCTGTCGGCCCTCGACGATCTCTTCGAGATGACCTGGCGCCTGTGAGCACAACAGGCGCTCCCATTGCGGCCCATACGGACCGTGTACATATTGCTTGATTTCTAACTAAGCTTTGTATACTTTCTGAATCGTCCGCATAGGTGCAAGGAGGACCGGATGAAGACTGCGCAGTGGGTGTTGCTCGTATTCGGCATCATCATGACGATTGCCGCCTGCGGCGGTGGCCGGGGAGATGACCGGGCCGAAGGCGGAGAGGACTCCGGCTCGGCGGCCACCCCGGAAGCCTACGAGGAGGGCAGCGACGGTCCCCGTGCCGTCGAGGCGGTGGAAGTCAGCCGGGCGCCCCTGATCACGAACATAACCGCGTCGGGTGTGATCCGCGGTATCCGCGAAGCGCGCGTGGTTTCGGAAGCTCAGGGCATCATCCGGCGTACGGACATCGAGCTCGGGCAGGATGTAGCTGCCGGAGACCGCCTGATCGGGCTCGACAACGACATCGAGCGCCTCCAGATGGAACAGGCCCGAAGACAATTGGATACCGCGCGGGTGGAGTTACAGGCAACCGAGCGACTCGCCGAGCGCGGCAATGCGTCGCAGGTCGAGCTCGCGCGCGTGCGCGCCTCCGCGTCGGGCGCGGAGGCGGCATATGAGCAGGCGAAAAAGCGTTTCGAGGACCGCAACATTACCGCCCCCATTTCCGGCCGCATAGCGGCCAAGAGCAGCAGCGTTACCGCCGGGAACTATCTCAGCCAGGGCGTCGAGGTGGCGCGTGTCGTCGACCTCGATCGGCTCGAGATGGAGATATCCGTCGGGGAGCGCGAGATCGGGTACCTCGAAGTCGGCGCCCCCGTGCGCGTGAGCATCCCGGCCTGTCCCGACGTGGGGGCACCGGATGCGGAGGTGGCCTCGATTGCGGCGGGCACCGACCCGGGGACGGGTAGCTTCGCGGTTGTGATCCGCTGGGACAATACGTGTACCGAGCGGGTCCGATCCGGGATGTCGGCCAACGTGTCGATAGAGCCCCGCGGTGTTGAGCGCGCGCTGCTCGTGCCCTCGCAGGCGGTGGTACGCAACGGCGAGGACACCTTTGTCTTCGTCGCCGCCGACGGCGTCGCCCGGCGTACACGGGTTGAGGCCGGCCGGCGCATGGGCGCTCGCACCGAAATCACCGACGGACTCTCCGAGGGAGATGTCGTTGTGACGACCGGAACCAGCGGGCTTCGCGACGGTGATGCGATCCGCGCCACCGTGCGCGAGGACGCCACCGCGAGCGGGGCGGAGGTAACCGAGCTATGAGCCTGGGGCGTCTGTCAACCCGCAATCCGGTTCTCATCAACATTCTCATGATCATCGTGCTCGCGCTCGGTACCTTCAGCGTCACGCAGCTGCCTCAGGAACAGTTTGCCGAGATCCCCTTCTTCTTTGTGAACGTCATCGTCCCCTATCCCGGCGTCTCGGCGGAAGACATAGAGCGCAGTGTCACGGTGCCCGTCGAGAACGAGATGCAGGGACTCGGCAATCTCGACTCGATACGATCGGAGGCGAGCGACGGCGTCACCGTGGTTACGCTGGAGTTCTCGCAGGGCATTTCCGAGCGGGAGTTTGATAACCTGTTCCAGGAAGTACAGAACAGGTTCGGGAATATCGATCTGCCGGACGGCGTCGGGCAGGAGACGATCGACGACTTTTCGACCAATGATTTTCTACCCGTCGTCGAAGTCGTGCTCTACGGAGACGGTGACTTCGATGCACTGAGCACCGCCGCCGAAGACCTCAACGACCGGCTCGAGGGCATACCGGAGGTATCGGGCGTGACGGAGGTCGGCTCGCGCGACCGCATGATCCTCCTGGATGCGGATCCGGTGCGGATGGAATCCTACGGAGTGGATATCAACAGCGTGGTCGATGCGGTGCGCGCTCACAATGTGAACGTACCGGCGGGAACGGTGACCGCGGAAGCCGAAGAATACCTGCTTCGAACCGTCGGCGAGGTCACCGACTACAGCGATCTCGCCGAGATTGTCGTGCGGCGGAACGAGGAGGCGGGCTCGGGGCGGATTACCGTCGGCGACATCGCAACGGTTCGCCGCACGTTCGATCCCGACGGCTCGATATCCCGGTACAACGGAGAGCGTGCGATCAGCCTTCAGGTCGCCAAGGTGCCCGGCGGGAGCTCTACCGATATCGTGAACGAGGCGAGACGGCGAACCGGCGAGTTTGCGCAGTCGCTTCCCGACGGAATACGGGTTGAGTTTATCAACGACTCGACCGTGCAGATCCGCGACAGCCTGAACGTGCTCCTCACCAACGCCGTCTTCGGCCTGGTGCTCGTGGTTGCCCTGCTGCTCGTGTTCATCGGGTTCCGCAATGCGCTTATGACCGCGCTCGGCATCCCGCTGAGCTTTGCCATCACCTTCGTGGTGCTCGAGGCGACCGGAAACACCCTGAACGGGAACACGCTCTTCGGTCTGGTTCTCGTGCTCGGGCTGTTGGTGGATCATGCCATCGTAATCGTGGAGAACAGCTATCGCCTCCAACAGCAGGGTCTCAGCCGGCGCGAGGCGGCGGTCAAGGGCGTCGATCAGGTGATCGTCCCGGTCGTCGCGGCGACGGCGACCACCGTTGCCGCGTTTCTCCCGCTGACCTTCCTGCCCGGCATTATCGGGGAGTTTCTCTCGATCGTGCCGGTTACGGTCTCGGTGGCCCTGATCGCCTCCAATCTGGAGGCCGGCTTCTTTCTTCCGTCTCACTATGCCGACTGGCCGGGCGGGAACGCCGTCGGCGCAACGAAGCGCGAATGGTTCGATGCGGCCCGCACGTTCTTCGCACGCCTCTTGCGGCCGTTGTATCGCCACCGGGTTCTCACGCTGCTCGCGATGGCCGCGATCATGGTCGGCGTCTTCGCGCTCGTTCCCCGCATACAGACAAACCTCTTCGAAGCAGAGGATGCCTCACTGTTCTACATCGATATCGATATGCCGCCGGGAACGCCGCTCGCACGTACCGATGCGTTCGTGGAGCGGTATGAGGAGCGGCTCACTCCGCTCGTGGGAAACGGCGAAATCACCGGCGTGAGCTCCGCCATCGGATTCTCCTCCGGGGAGACGGAGAATGTACGCGAGCCCGACGTTGCCCAGATCACCGTGGATGTCCTCGAGACGTCGGAGGGCAGGACGCGGACAATCGCGGCAATCATGGCCGAGGCCCGGGACGCGACAGCCGATATTCCGGGGGCGGAGAGCGTTCAGTTCCGCAAGCAGCAAACCGGACCCCCGACCGATCCACCGGTGGTGTTTCGGATCTTCGGGGACGACTACGACAGTCTCGTCGGGGCATCCGATGCGATCAAGGCCGAGCTCCGCGAGTATCCGGAGCTCTTCAACGTGACCGACAACCTCGAGGGCGGCTCACCGGAGTTGCGGGTGTCGCTCGACGAGCAGCTTGCCAGCCGATACGGCCTGACCCCGCAGTCGGTCGGCGGGTTTCTGCGGGCCTCCTTCGACGGCATAACCGCCACGACGGTGTTCGAGGAGAATGAGGAGACGGACGTGCTCGTGCGCTACGCACAGCACGGCGACAGGACGGTAAACGAGCTCATGCAACTGAAGATTCCCACCACGCGGGGCGAGCTCGTGCCGTTCTCGGCGGTCGCCACCCTCGAGCAGGGCCAGGCGTTCTCCTCCATACAGCGCCTCGACGGCGAGCGTGAGGTGCAGATCGAGTCCGAGGCCTACAGCAGAGCCGGCGTGCCGACCATCAACAGCGAGATAGAGCAACTGTTCCGCAGCGAGCTCTCGTCGCGCTATCCGGGCGTGCGGCTCGAGGTCGGCGGGGAGTTCGCGGAGTTCCAGAATCTGCTCGTCGATATCCTGCGGGTGTTTCTCGTCGGCATCTTCCTCATCTACCTGATCCTCGCGACACAGTTCAAGAGCTACACCCAGCCGATCCTGATCATGTTTACCGTCCCGTTTGCCTTCGTGGGAGTCTTCCTGTACCTGCTGATATCGGGCACGCCCCTTTCGACGACCGTCATCTACGCGGGCATCGCGCTCGTGGGTATCGCGGTGAACGACGCCATCGTGCTCATCAGCTTCATCAACGAACAGCGCCGGGAGGGCGTCGATACCGGACCCGCCGTTATCGAGGCGGCAAAGACCCGCCTTCGTCCGACCCTTTTGACGTCCCTGACGACGATCGCGGGCTTGCTTCCGACGGCGCTCGGACTCGGCGGCTACTCGGTGGTGTGGGGACCCATGGCGGCGACCATCACCTTCGGGTTGCTCTTCTCGACCATCACCACCCTTATACTCATCCCCTGTATCTACGGCGTGCTGTACGACAACCGGTTCGCGCGGCGCCGCAGAGAGGCCGATGCCGCGGGGTGAGGCGGCGGGGCGCACAGCCGATCGAAAACAGGGACGCTCACTCGGCCGGAGCGAGCTCGAGGCGCCGCACGCCGGCGGCCTCGAGTGCGTTTCGGCTGAAGTAATGCGGGTTGTAGTCGACCTCGGCCCAGTCGTCGATCATGTCGTCGTAGTGACGGTGAAAGGGATGGCCGCTCTGACCGGTGGTGTGCATCGTGCGGGCAGCGTCGAGGCTCGAAAAGTCCAGTATAAGCCGCATTGATGAGAGGAGGCTGACCTCGTAGGGCTCTCTCATGTCCCAATTGGTCGACTGCACCTGCTCCATACCGCCGTCCACCGCCACGGGACCGCGGTTGAAGATCTGCTCGATGAACCCGATGCCGGACTCACCGAGGGACTGATTTCGAAACTCCGCCGTATGGATCTCGCCCCACCGCCACTCGGACACCGGTGCGTCGAAGATGCGTTGTCCCTCGGCAAGCGCCTCGTCGAGCGCGCGGCGGAGGATATCCTCGCGCGTCTCGCGAGTGTCGGGCGTGCGCACATCATCCCACCAGCCGCTGTGGGGCCTCGAGAGCAGCGACTGCACAGCGCTCTGCACGCGCGATCCTTCGCTCAGCCGCGCTGAGCCCACCCACAACTCCGGGGGGATCTGGTCGAGGAAGAGATTCTCCACGAGGTGCTGGAAGAACATGGCGAAGACCGCGGCCCCCGCACTGTCGCGGACCATCCGTCCGTCCCAGGCGCGCAGCACGTCGATCGCCTCGGCAACGTGCGGTTCCTGCTGTTGCGCCGGCTCGGAATCGAGGAGGAAGGGGCGGAGCTCGTCGAAGAGGATGTTGAACGAGTCCGCGTGCATAGCTTCGACCGCCGCGACGTCGATGCTCGTGCCTGCCTCTTCGATGAGATCGACGATCCGCCGAGCCCGATAGCCGTGGCTGAACTCCGTGTTGATGAGGTAGGCGTAGGTGTCGGGGACGACCGGGTTATTCGCCGTTACGATGTAGTCTTTCTCCGGATTATACAGGTAGGGCAGCTCCTCGAAGGGTATATAGCCGTCCCACTGATACGCATCGTCCCACCCCGGTGCGGGGAGACGACCGGTGCCGGCCCGGCGAATCGGAATCAGCCCCGGCGCCTGGTATCCGATATTCCCGTCGATGTCGGCGTACACGAAGTTCTGGGCGGGGACGTCGAAGAGCGAGACCGCGTCGCGGAACTCATCGAAGTTTTCGGCGCGATTCAGGCGGTAGACCGATTCGAAGGTCCGGTTCGGCTCGAGGGCCGTCCAGCGAAGGGTGAGCTCGGCGAGCTCGAGTCCCTCGGCCCGGACGGACGGGGTCTCCACCCCGAATCCCCGAAACTGCGCATGTGACGCCAGGTCGGTGATGACCGGCCCGTTTCGGGTCTCACGCACGCGGATGACATGCGGCTCCTCCCGCCCGGCAATTTCAATGCGCTCGGTCCGCACGTCCATCTCCCGCCACGCCCCGCCGACGCGGTACTCGGTCGGATTCTCGGGGTTGATCTGCTCAATGTAGAGGTCCTGAACGTCGGGAGCAAGATTCGTGACGCCCCACCCGATGCGGTTGTTGTGGCCGACGATCACGCCCGGCGCCCCCGGAAAGGAGAATCCCGCGACGCCGAGCTCTTCTTCCGAGCTGTGGAGACTTACCTGGTACCAGATGGAGGGCATCTGAATGCCGAGGTGAGGGTCGTTTGCGAGGATCGGCATGCCGTCGGCAGTGCGGCTGCCGCCGATGACCCAGCTGTTGGAGCCCAGACCCGGCCCGCGGCCGAAGGCCAGACCCTGGAGCGGCAGACCGCCTGCGACGAAGGCTCCGTTCGCTACCTCGGGACCTTCGGTCTCGATCGCCCCGATGAGCTCATCGCCGAGGTGCCGCTCGAGCTCCGCCGCGCTGACGATGTAGGGCATATCTTCGCGGTAGGCCGGGAAGAACTCGGCGGCGAGCTCGGTGCCGACCGCCCGGACGAGCGCGAGGGTATCGAGCTCGGTCTGGAGGTTCTGGCCGAGATCGTAGGACATGATCTTGAGCCAGGTGAGTGTATGCTCGGGCTTCCACGGCTCGATCTCCACCTCCACCCCCTGAAGGGCGAGGAGCCCGTGTTCGAGGGAAACCCGTCCCGGGGTGCGGTCTCCGATGTAGGCGTTTACCCCGCGCGCGTAGGCATCGAGGGCGGCCCGCGGCCCGGCGGCCATCGCCTGATACTCCTGCCGGGCCAGCTCGCTGAAGCCCATGGTCCGGAGAAACACGTCGGTGGAGAGCGTCGCCGATCCGAGGAGCTCGGAGAGACGGCCGGCCCCGATGCGGCGCCAGAAATCCATCTGCCAGAATCGATCCTGCGCGTGGACGTACCCCTGAGCGAAGTACATGTCACGGGTGGTTTCCGCGAAGATGTGCGGAATGCCGTTCTCGTCACGCAGGACCTCGACCGGCGCGTCGAGGCCACCGACGGTCACTTCCCCGCGGGTCTTCGGGTGCGCTCTGCGGGTGATGATGAAGAACGCCGTTGTCGCCCCGATGATGTTGATGACCAGGACGACGGCCACTGCTATGAGAATGCGCTTTCCGACCGTCATGGGGTCCCCTCCGGCATTCCTATTGTTGCCGCCCGTCCTCGGGGTAGAGGACGAGCTCGATGTACCGGTCTTCGTTCATATACCGCCGCACCGCCTCAGTGAGCACCTCCGCATCGATTGCGTCGACGAGCTCCGGATACTCGAGAATACGGGTCGGGTCGAGCTCGTGGAAGTAGAGCCCCTGCAAGGTGTTCAGCCAGTAATCGTTGCTGCGAATGTCGTCTTCGAAGTCTTCGGTCTGCGTGGTGCGAACACGTTGCGCGTAGGACGAGTCGAGTCCTTCGTCGCGGATGTCGGCGAGAACCGCGAGCACCCGCTCGGAGAGCTCGGCGGCCCGCTCGGGGTCGGTTCCGAAGCTGATGTGGACGCTATACTCTTCGTTGGGGTAGCGACTCGGTGACGCCCACACGCTGATGCCGTACGTGCCGCCTTCTTCCTCGCGAATGATCTCCCGCAGCCGTGTTTCCACGGCGGTTGCCATGGATCGCAGCACGTGGTTTTCCTCGCGGGACCACTCGTAGTCGCCGTGGAAGACGAAGGACACGCGGCTGCGAGCCTCGATGCCCTTCTCAACGCGCTCCCTGACCACGCCGTCGGGGCGCTCGATCCCGGTATCCTCCCAGCTCTCTCCGCCGCCCGCAGCCGGAAGGCTCGCGAGGTAACGCTCCACGAGGGGGCGTACCAGGGACGGCTGCATGCTGCCGACGATGAAGAAGGTGAAGTCTCCGGCGTCGGCGAAGCGCTCTGCGTAGAACTCGTATGCGTCGTCGAGGTCGATCTCCTCGAGAGTCTCAAGGGTAAGCGGTCGTCGGCGCTCCGCGCCGCCGGCAAGTATGCTGCGCAGGCGGTCGAAGAACACGTTTTCGGGCCGGGACCGGCGGGACTCGACCCTCGTGCGCAACCGGCGCATGAAGGCGCCGAAGGCCTGCTCATCCCGCCGGGGCTCGGTGAAGTAGAGATGAGCCAGCTGAAACATGGTTTCGAGGTCCCGTCGAGAGGCTGAGCCCTCCAGCCCTTCGGTGAGCTCGCCGATATAGGGCGTCACCTCGACGGTGCGCCCCGCAAGTACCCTCTCGAGCTCGGCGCGGGTGAATCCGGCAAGACCGGAGGAGCTGATGATGGAGGCCGCCTGCGAGGCGGAGCGGTAGCGTTCGTCGGAGGCAAGGGAGGTGCCGCCGGGGCTCAACGCGCCGAAGCGTATCTCGTCGTCCCTGAAGTCGGTCGGCCTTACCACCACGCGGGCGCCGTTGGAGAGGCGCCACTCGGTGACCCCGATCTCCTCCCGCGTGGTCTCCTCGACGATGCTTCCCGGCTCGGGGAGCTCGGCCATGAGCGGTTCATCAGTGACTGTTTCCTCATAGGGCTCGAGGCGCGCCCGCCGGGCGCCCGCGAGCACTTCGAGAATCTCTCTCTCGTCGGGGATGAGCGTCCCCTCGGCTTCCGGCGCGCTCACCGTCACCACGCGATTTTCCTCGCCGAGATACTCATCCGCCACGGCGCGCACCTCCTCGAGAGAGATGTCGGGAAGCGCCGCGGTGACGAGCTCGTACTCGTACGCGATTCCGGGCGAGGCCTCCTCCTCGAGCAGGTGGCGCCCGTACTCCTGCGCGTAGCTCGCCGACCTCGTCTTGGAGCGCTCCTCGTATGCACGGCGATAGGACGCTTCGAGCTCCCGCTTCGCGCGATCGAGCTCCGAGTCGGAGAATCCGTGCTCGCGGGTGCGAAGTGTCTCACGAAGCACCGCGTCGAGGCCGCGGGAGATACCGCTCGGCTCGGTGAGCGCGGTGAGGACGTTCACCTCGGCGCTGCGCACCAAGCCGGTGCGCCCCGCCCCCGCCTCGAGAAAGGGAGCGTCGGGGTCGTCGGCGATCTCGCTCAGCCGATCATTGAGCATGATGCTGTAGAGGCTTCGCGTGATGCTCCGACGATAGTCACCGACGGTATTGAAGGCTTCGGGCTCGTGCTTCACGTAGATATTGACCCGCGTCTGGGTTGCTTCCGGATCGGTGGCGACCGACACGAGGGTTTCCTCGTGGGCCGGGACGTCGAACTCGGGTCGCTCGGGAGCGGCGGGCCTCGGCTCCATCGACGCGAAATACTCGGTAATGAGCTCCTCAACCCGTTCGGCGTCGAAGTCACCTACCGCGATGACGCCCATGAGCTCGGGGCGGTACCACGTCTCGTAGAAGTCGAGGAGGAGCTCGCGCTCGAAGTTGCGAATGATATCCGGTTCGCCGATAGGCAGCCGCTCCGCGTAGCGGGACCCGTGGAAAATGACCGGCAGGTGCTCGTCACTCATGCGCGCGGAGGCACCGCGGCCGACGCGCCATTCCTCGAGGATGACGCCGCGCTCGGCATCCACCTCTTCAGGATCGAAGCTGATCGAGGATGCCCACTGCTCGAGTACGTGAAAACCGGATTCCATCTTTTCCTCATCGTTGGTCGGCACCTCGAGCATGTAGACCGTTTCGTCGAAGCTCGTGTAGGCATTCAGGTCCGGGCCGAAGCGCATACCCAGCGATTCGAGGAAGGAAATGATCTCGTTTCCCGCGAAGTCCTCGGTGCCGTTGAAAGCCATGTGCTCGGCGAAGTGGGCGAGACCCCGCTGCTCGTCCGTCTCGAGAACGGACCCGGCGTCGACGATGAGCCGCAGTGATGCGCGATTCCGCGGCTCCGGGTTTTCGCGAATGTAATAGGTCAGGCCGTTCGCGAGCCGACCGTAGACGATGTTTTCATCGAAGGGGAGCAGGGTCTGCGGTGCGTCGAGTGCGTCGGCCGGCTCCCGGACTCCGGAGGCGGCGAGGCCGGCCGTCATCAGAAGAAGCAGTGCCGTTGCGAGAATTGTTGTTCGTTTCGAGAAGGTTCTCATGGTAGGACAATAATATGCGCCGTGCCCGTGAATGTCACGAGGGTATCAAGAAGCGTGTTGGTGCAGCTCGAATAAGTCGTTGCAGAACGGAGAGTTCCCCGCAGTCTGAGCTGTCTGAGGGCATCACGCACACCGGTTAGCCCGTAAGAAACTGCGCCGGCCGGACTTGCGTAAGCTCTCACCAACACGCTGCTGTATACCCCTGAGGCGATTACCTTGACCATCAGACGCCACTTCTGTCTACTATGCCCCGTGATACAGGGAGCACGCAGGGAACAACAGGCCGAGTGGATGAGACGGCAGATGCCCCGCCTTGCCGGTGCAGTAAAACGCCTGCCGAGCCTCGAGGGGTTCCGCATTGCCTTCAGTATGCACCTCGACCCGAAGATGATTCCCTTCGTCGAGGGCGTGCTCGCGCGCTCCGGAGCTGTGTATTTGACGACCTGCAACCCGGATACGGTCCGTGACGATGTGGTGGAACACCTGCGTGCGCGGGGGGCGGAGGGCACGGCCTACCGGGGCATGTCGATGAAAGAGTACCGCGCGGCGGCGGATGCCGCCCTCGAGTGGGGGCCGACGCACCTCTGCGAGATGGGGGCGGAGCTCTCGGCGGCGTGGGTTCGTCGGGGCGGGGGCAAAGCCCGCAGCGGGAGCGGCGTTGTCGGCGGCGGCGCTGCGGGCGGCGGCGTGCGCGCGAGCCTCGAGGCGACCGGCTCGGGCATCACCCGCATGGAGTCCCTCGACCTCGATTATCCGGTGTTCAACTGGGACGACCTGCCGGTGAAGGAGGGGCTGCACAACCGCCACATGGTGGGCCTCACTGCCTGGCACACCTTCTTCGCGCGCACCGGGCTTACCCTGCACGAGAAGACGGTGCTCGTGATCGGGTACGGGGACGTCGGCGCCGGCGTAGCCGACGGCGCGAAGGCCTACGGGGCGCACGTGATGGTTGCCGAGCGGGACCCCGCCCGGCGGTTGCGGGCCGCCTACGCGGGCTGGGAGACGGCGGAGCTGCCGGAGGCGGCGGCGCGTGCGGATGTCATTGCCACCGCTACCGGGGCGGACGGGGTTGTCGGCCGCGCACTCATAGACCGGTTGCCCGACGGGGCCTTTCTGCTGAATGTCGGCCACCGGCCCGAGGAGATCGACGTTGCCTACCTCAGAAGCCACGACCACCGGGAGATCATCCCCTTCGTGGAAGAGATCTCCCTCGGCCGGAGGAAGGTGTATCTGCTGGCGGGCGGATCGATGCTTAACCTCGTGGCGGGCGCCGGAGACAGCCTTAATGCCTTCGACGTCACTCTCGCCGTGCTCACCGAGGCGCTTGGGTTCCTCGTACACGAGGGGAGTACATACCCCGCCGGTCTGCACGTGCTACCCGATTTTGTCTGGCGGACGGCGGTGAGTTGAGCGCTTCGAGGGCTTAGGCTGCCGGCGGCGTTCTCTGCCGTGGTCCACGATGAGCGGGGCATCGCCACCATTCTCGTGTACATGTGGAAGCGGATCCCCCTTATCGGGCGGATCGCGTTTGCAGTGCTGCAGCCGGTGGGCCCGGACTACGAGCAACCCGCCCGCCCCCTCGGTGCCACACGGGGCCGGACGCTTCGCCTCTCGGCTCTACATCGACGTTGACCTCGCAGCCCGGCCGCAGGCGATGGTGACACGCATGTTCATCGCGGTGTTCGTGCTCGCCGCGGCCGCGAACAGCCTGCTCATAGGCGCCGCGGTGACCACCATCAACATCCTCCTCGGTGTGCCGGCCTGGCGCGCGCTCGGGACCACGCGACCCGCGGAGAAGGATGGGCTCGTGATCCTCATTCTATCGCCCCTCATCGTCCCCGGCATCGCGGTTATCATGGGCATACAGGTGGTCTTCATCCGGATGGGACGTGCCGATACCCGCACCGGTGTCATACTCTCCCACCTGCTGCCCATGCTTCCCTACATGATTCTGGTGATGAAGGGTGCCTTTGCGAACTACGACAGTGATTTCGAGGTGCGGGCACGCAGCCTCGGCTCGCGCCCCTGCAGGTGCTGCGCCACGGTACGTTGCCGAGCGTGTTCCCCGGCGTGATGATCGGATCGCTTTCGCCTTTCCGGTATCGTGAAGTCAGTATGTGCTTACCCTCACGATGATTGCCGGCCTCGAGTTCCCCGACCGCGGGCGGGTAAGCCTGCTCGTTCGGCGCGAGTTCGCACGGGTGCGGCCGGAGACGGCGGCGGGCGCCGGCGGACCCTCCGGTATCGGCGCCGCGGCGATGGATAACCTCCTCTCCGTGGAGCGGCAGCTCCCGTGGCTTCCGGCGGGAAGGGCTCGCCGCGGGCCGCGTAGCCGGCATCGTGGAGCCGGGATCGCGGATAACTGAACGCCTGCCGCCCGAGTGAGTACGGCTGCTACCCGCAGAGGAATAGCGTCCGGCGGATCCATTACTCCGGGTAGTCCACCCAACGTCCGTCCTGTAGCAGCTGGAAGGGCCGGAAGCGGCGCTTGTAGCTCATCTTCCGGCATCCCGGGACGTAGAAGCCGAGGTACAGCCAGCTCCTGCCCATCGCCGCCGCCGCTTCGATTTCCTTCATTGCCGAGAAGGTGCCGAGGCTGCGGGCGGACTCGGCGGGATCGAAGACGAAATAGACGCTCGAGAGCCCGTTCGGTACGACGTCGACCCAGCCGATACCAATGAGTTGATCGGCGACGGTGTACCACATCATGCGCGTGTCGATGGGGGAGTCAAAGAGAAAGCTCCGGAAGCCGGAACGGGATGCGGTCTCCTCCTCACCATGGCGGGCGGTGTTGTAGAGGTGGTAGAGGTCGAAGGCCTCCCCCTCCTTCTCGAGGGGGCTCACCCGCACCTCGACATCCGTGTTTCTTCGCAGCACACGGCGCTGCGATTTGCTGGGCTCGAAGCCGTCGACCGGCACGCGGATCGGAATACAGAGATTGCAGCCGGGACAGTGATTCTGGTAGAACGCAGTGCCGCTGCGGCGCCAGCCCTGGGACATCATCGACTCGTAGAGGGATTCGGATAGGTTTCCAACCTGGAAGGTATGTGTAACCCAGGTGCGGTCGGGGAGGTATGGGCAGTCGCCGTGGTTGATGCGGAAAAGCTGCACACGCATCGCAATTGAGGCCGTATCGTAGAGGATGGCCCACGTGCTGTCAATCTTGGTAAGGTATCAAGCAGCCTGTTGGCCCGCCGCGGCCAAATCGGCCACCGCGTAGGCC
>CAZWNS010000051.1:0-18948 GCA_964635245.1 uncultured Spirochaetaceae bacterium | reverse complement strand
GGCGGCGAGCTCGACGCCATGGTTCAATTTAAGAAAGAAGGTCGATGCGAGGAATAGCGGCCACAGCAGATTCCCCGGCGGCAGAAGGGCGAGAAGCAGTCCGAAGGCGACTCCCGCTGCGACTTCGCCGGGTCTCCTGTTCGCGATGAGCCCGGCCACAAGTTTCGCGATCCAGTGTATCACCATGCGTTCTCTTTACGACCTACGCGAAGGGATGTCAACTGCCCTGCCGTAGTTGACGGCCGAGATCGGAATTACCTATGTTAGCACCACTATGGCACTGTTCGGATCAAAAGCCGGGAAGAAGTCGTTTGAGATTCCAGATATGCACTGCGGCCACTGTGAGATGCGGGTAAAAACCGCACTCGAGATGGTAGGCGGTGTCGAGGACGTGAAGCCCGATCACAAGAAGGGAACCGTTACCTTTCGTGTCGTTGATGAGTCGGTTTTCGACGAGTCGAAAGCCCGCGAGGACCTCGAGGCTATCGGTTACCCGGCGAAGTAGCGGCATCCGCCTCCAGACGCTCGACTCGAGCAACGTAACCCTGCATATCGCATTTGCGCTCCAGGCCCGACGCCTTCATGCTGCGGACTTTGCCGAACACCGGTCGCTCCGGCCAGGGACGGTCGTGCAGGCCGAAGATCCAGGCCACGTTGGCATATGAGGCCGGATCCCGGCCGTCGATGAAGTACCGATTGTTGAGGTAGAGCGTGCGACGAAACGCCTCGGCGGGCGAGGCGCTCCATTCGAGGATCTTTTTGCCCCAGTACATCCGCATGTAGTTGTGCATGTAACCGGTCGCGAGCATTTCGCGCATGGCGGCGTTCCAGTACGGATCATGGGTGCCGGCCTGCTCGAGCTCCGCGGTGGAGTAGAGCGCCGGGCGCTCGTCGTCGATATGCTCGCGCAGTGTAGTCCGCGCCCAGTCCGGCAGGGCCTCGTAGCGGTCATACGCCGGCTCATAGTACACGTAGTTCTTCGAGAGCTCGCGCCGGACGACGAGCTCCTCCACGAAGGCGGCAAGGCTCTCACGAATCCCCCCGTCGGCCTTCGCCGCCTCGCGCATTCGCATCACAAGGCGTACCGGGGAGATATGACCGAAATGCAGGTAGGCGCTCATGTATGATGTACCTGTTGTCGCCGGCTCGCTGCGGTTCTCCGCATAGAGATGTGCGCGGTCGGCGAGGAACCGGTCGAACCGGCGGGCAGCCTCCTGCTCGCCGCCGGCGAGGAACCACGGCACCGCCGGCACGCTGCGATCGAGATCCAAGGAGGCGCACAGCGTCTCCGGGTCGGCGGGATCGAGAATGCCCGGAGCCTCGCCGACGCCGCGCGAGCCGAACCCGGGAGGGATGCGCGATGCCGGGGATGCAGGCGGCACGGATGCGGGAAGCTCGAGAAAGTCCTCGAGGTGCCTCATGACCTTCTTTCGGAGGGTGCGCGCGGCGTATTCGCGCCTGTCGGAGGCGACCTCCAGGGGAACGACGACGTCCGTCTCGACTTCGAATACGGCGACCGGAGAAGCGCTCGCGACCGCGCGCCGCCAGTCCCGGAGGTGAGGCAGGTAGGCGGCATCGCATACGACGCATCCGGCATGCCGTGAAAGCTCCGAAACGACGGCCGGCGGCGCCCCGTGGCGCAGCGTGAAGCCGATATCACGCCGGCGACAGCCGGCGGCAACGTCACGCAACCCCTCCGCCATGAAACGGTAGTGGCGCAGGTTCGCCTCCGGATAGTCATCGGTGAGAACGAACACCACGAGGACGGGCAAGCCGAGGCGATTCGCCGCTGCGATCGCCGTTTCGAGGGCATGATTGTCGGTGGTGCGCTGGGCCCGCTGCATCCAGTAGAGCACGAACTCGCCGCCGCCCGCGCTTCCGGCGCCGCGTGCCTGCTTATCGTTGAGCCTTCTCGCGCGCGGGTGTGCGGCAATGAAGTCCCGGGTGCGTGCGACGTGCTCGCCGTCCCGGAATACGACCTCACGGGCGCTGAACGGTACGGTGTTCCGAGCCATGTCTATCACAATTGCACAGCCGTCCCCGATTGCGCGGCTCGCTCCACCGCGTCGATGACCTGCTGCATGTACAGCCCGTCGGCGAGTCCCGGATCGGGTTGCGTACCGGCGTGGACGTGTTGCATGAAGGAAGCGATGCAGGCGAGATGCGCCCTCAACCAGCCGATCGAGTTCTTCGGGCTCGGAAAGTCACGCGCGGGCTCGGGGTATCGGCCGCCTGTCTGAAGCCGTGTCCAGCCTCCGGGCGCCGCACCTCGGTAGGGAGCGTCGCGCCGGTCGTATATCTCCAGGTGGTGGGGGTCCATCGTGTTAAAGCGGACCGAGCCGAGACTGCCGTGTATCTCAACGCGCAGCTCGTCCTCCGAGCCGGTCGCAATCTTGGAGGCCTCGATGACGCCGGGGATCGGCTCGCGACGGTGCTCCGGCGACACGCTCGGGAGGATGTGTGCGATCACCAGCGCGTTGTCTTCCGCGTCCACTGTTCGTCGAAGCGAGGCGTCGGCCGGATCGGGTCTCTCGGCGTATGCAATGTCGGTGACCGCCCGCACCTCGGTGTACTCACCGAGCAGCCGGGAGACCAGGTCCAGGGCGTGAGAGGCGAGATCACGTAGGACACCGCCGCCGGCCCGGGCGCTCAGCTTCCACGTGAGAGGAGCCTCGGGGTCGGCGCTGCCCGAGTGCAGGTACGCCGCCCGGTAGCTCAGCGGAATGCCGAGGAATCCCTGCTCAACGAGGCGGCGTGCGTGCAGCGTCGCCGGGAAGAACCGGTTATGGAACGTCATACCGAACGCGGGCGAGCTCCCTGCATTCCGCCTCTGCTCTTCGACTGCCCGGCGGATGTCGGCTGCCTCGTCAGCCGTGACGACGAGGGGTTTGTCGCAGTAGATATGCTTGCCCGCGGAGATTGCCTCGAGGAGCGCCTCGTGGTGCAGGTGGTTGGGCGTGCACACGTGCACAACGTCGATGTCCTCGGCGCGCGTGATCGCGGTGCTCTCGACGGTCCACTCCGCACCGAGCTCCCCGGCCGCACGCTCGGCCGTCTCCGCATGCGAGGTCGCCACGCGGGCGATCTCCGTTTCGAACGGCAGCCTGTAATGGAAGCGAAGGTTCTCATGCGCCCATGCGTGAACCCTCCCGATGAACCCGTAGCCGAGAATGCCGATTCTGTAGCGTCGCATGTCCCTTACAGTATGTCACCGCCCGTCCGCGTTGTCGACGGTTCGCCCCGCGGCGCGGCCGAGCCCCGCGAGGTCCGTGTTGCCGGAGACCGCCCCGCCGCGAACCCGCGCGGGTGCCGATAACGACGCGGGGATCAGGCGGTCCGGTGTGTGGAATCCAGCCCGAGCGCGTCGAGGAGTTCCGTGACGAGGGCGCCGAAGCCGGGCAGGCCGATCATGTGCTGGTGGCGCGGGCGGGGCAAGTTCACGGTGAGGGTCTTCCGTACCCTGCCGGGACGCGCGCTGAGTACCACCACCCGGTCGGCGAGGTACACGGCCTCATCGACGTCATGCGTGATAAAGAGTATGGTGCGGCGGAGACTGCGCTGCAGATCGAGGAGCCAGTCCTGCAGCTGTCGTCGCGTCAGAGCGTCGAGCGCGCCGAAGGGTTCGTCGAGGAGCAACGTCTCGCGTCCGCTCATGACCGTGCGCAGAAACGCCGCCCGCTGCCTCATACCGCCGGAGAGCACCTGCGGATAGTAGTCGCCGAAGCCCTCGAGTCCGAATCTGGGCATGAGCTCCCGTGCGCGTGCGCGCGCCTCATCGAGTTGCTCACCCTGGATCTCGAGCGGGAGGATGACGTTGTCGAGAACCGTGCGCCATGGCAGCAGCAGGTCCCGCTGGGGCATGTAGGCGACGTGGCCGGTGCGGTCGGCAACCTCTTCGCCGTCGATGAGAATCCGACCCTCCTGCGGCTGAAGGAGACCGGTGACGAGGTTGAAGAGGGTGCTCTTCCCGCTGCCGCTCGGACCTATGACGGTCACGAACTCCTGTGGGAACACCTCCAGGGAGATGTCCCGCAGCGCCTCGACGCTGCGGGTTTCTCCGTGAAAGGTCATTGAGACGGAGTCCAGCTGCAGCCTCGGGGTGGCCGGGCTCACGTCGCTCACCGCTCACCGAGCCCGGGCAGAAACTCATTCGTAAAGGCGGCGTCCGGATCGAACTCGCCCTCCAGGACGCCGGCCTCACGCATCCACTCCGCATAGTCGCGCCACACCGAGGACTCCTGGAAGCCCCACTGCGGCGCGTCCATCTTCATTCGTTCCGCCAGCCAGGGCACGCTGTCCTGAAGCTCCCCGGCGTCGAGCTCCGCCACGGCTTCCCCCAGTATCGTGGCCGCCTCGCCCGGATTGTCCATCGTGAACTGATGGCCCCTGGCCAGGGCCTCGAGAAAATCGTGAGTCAGCTCCGGCCGGTTCTCGAGGGTTTGCTCGCTCGCGATGATGACGGGCGTGTAGTAGTCGGGAACGCAGTCGGTGAAGTCGTTCAGGGGAAAGTAGGTGATGTCAAGGCCGACGCGCTCCGCCTGAAAGCCCTGCGTGCCGTAGTAGATCCACACGATGTCGGCCTCCTCCTGCTGGAGCATGGCCAGGAGGTCCGTTCCGGCCGTCACGAACTCGACCGCCGAGGGGTCGCCGCCCTCGCAGCGTACGAGGCTGTCGAGTGTCGGCTCCTCAAACGGCGACTGGAACGTCCCGTAGCGAAGCCCCTCGAAGTCGGCGGGTGACTCGATGCCTTCACCGCTGCGCACCGCAAAACCGGACGTGTTTGTCTGCAGTATCGTGGCAATGGAGACAAGCGGCACGTCGTCGGCGCGCAGGAGCGTGAGGTTTTCCTGAAAGTCCACACCGAAGTCCGCGCGTCCGCTTGCCACGGCGCTTGTTGCCGGGACCTCGCCCGGCTGGATGATTTCGACGTCGAGCCCGGCTTCGGCGAAATACCCGCGTTCCTGTGCGACAAAGATACCGACGTGGTTCACGTTCGGTACCCAATCCAGCATGAATGTGACTTCCCGCGTTTCCTCTTCCATATCGCCCGAGGCAAACGCCCCGGTTGCGGCTACGAGGAGTGCGAGAAGACCGGCCAGCATCGCTTTGCGTGTCATAATGTACCTCCAGGGTTGGTGTGTGTGTGCATTCAGTAGATCCCCTGTTCCTCCCACTGTTCGCGCCGGCGTGCGGTGTAATACCAGGGGAGGGCAAGGTGCTCAATTGCGAAAACAATCAGAAACAGCCCTATACTCAAAAGGGTCGTGATGAGCATCGCGACGAAGACCTGGTCGGTCTGTAGCGCGTTCTTGGAGCGCAGCATGTAGAGCCCGAGACCTCCGGAGCCGCCCACCCACTCACCGATGGTCGCGGCCACCACGCTGTAGGTCACCGAGAGTCGGAGTCCGCTGAAGAACGACGGGAGCGCGGCCGGTAGGCGCACGGTCCGCCAGATCTGCGCACGCGTCGCCCGCATCGAGCGAAGAAGACCGATGTAGTCGGGATCCGCGGATGTGAGCCCGTCCACCGTCGACACCGTCATCGGGAAGAAGGTGAACAGCACCACAACTATCACGTTCGGTGTCAGTCCGAAGCCGAACCAGATGATGAGCAGCGGGGCGACCGCGAGAATCTGCACCGTCTGCGAGGCCACCAGTATCGGATACACGGCGCGGCGCAGGAGCGGAACCAGGTCCATGATTCCCGCGAAGGTAACCCCGAGGACGACGGCAATACCGAGACCGAGCAGGGTTTCGAAGAGAGTGGTGAGAATCGCCGGACCGAGTACACCCCAGGTGTCCGCGCCGGCCTGCACGACCTGCGCCGGAGAGGGGAGTATAAACGGGGGGAGCCCGCTCGCGACCACGATGAGTTGCCAGACCGCGATAGCCCCGACAATCACGGTCGCCGGTGGCGCGACGGTTCGCAGGTTCAACTCGTGCCCCCGCCGCGGTACTTGCCGGTCTTTCCGTCGATGGTCGTGCCGTGGACCGAATCCGCGATCTTTATCACCGTGACGACGTTCTCGACATCACTCTCGAAGCAGGCCCGGTGGGCGGCCTTGGCGACCTCTATGAGCTCGTCGAGGTCCTCCCCCTCGAGGGTGGTTTCGAGCGGCCCGACCTCGTAGCGTACCCCGCTCTCCTGTATGACCCGGATGGCCCGATCAACTACGGGCAGGGCATCATCGGTGAGCGGCAGGACCTGTACCGAGACGTTTCGTGTTCGCGTGGACATGGATAACCCCCGTACGGACGTACATGCGGGGATTGGATGAGGCTGAACTCGTTGGACGGGAACGAATCACGTGAGCTCCCTACGCTGGCATTACCCAGTTCAGGTTCAACGGGTATGATCTCAGCCTGATCGGCACCCCTGTGCTGACGAATTTACCGCGCCCGCGCGGCGGCGTCAAGGGGAGGGTGCATGCAAACCGACCGGATGGAGATCCACCACGAACGATGTGCGGAAGGGTGCCGGACTGCCGAAACGGGCATAGAGACCCGAGGGCACCCCGATGTCTCCGAGCCTGAGCCGGCCGGCGCACACCGGAGAGATCTCTCCCCGCGGATGAAGACCGCTCTTGGGAAGCCCCAGTGCCAGCGTCGTGTCGGCGCAGATATGTGCGCCGGGAGCTTCACCGGTCGAGCCGTCGATGCCGGAGGGAAGATCGAGCGATACGATCCGCGCACCGAACCGGGCGCGCTGATCGACGGCCCACGCGATCATGTCGTGCACCTCGGACCGGGGGGCGTCCGCGAGGCTGTACCCGATCAGTGCGTCAATGATGATCTCGGCTTCCAACGAGGCTAGGTACGCCGCATCGACGACGGCGCCGCTGCTGTGTCCGTAGGTCGCGCGTTGCTCCGCGGGAACCCCGCTGAGTCGGTCGGGGTGGCTCACGCACAGCGTCACGTCGAGACCCCGGTTTGCGAGATGCCGTGCGGCGCATATGCCGCCGCCACCGTTGCATCCGGTGCCCGCAAGTACGACGACCGACGGCGAGGCGTCGCTTCCCTGCAGCTCTTCGAGCACCACCCCGGCCAGATTCCGGCCCGCGTTCTCCATCATCTGAAACAGATTCGGACCGGTTTCCTCGGTCGCGATCGCGTCGAGCTCGCGCATTTCCTCTGTTGTAACCGCCGGGAGAATAACTCCGTCCTCCGTGCGGTAGGCTCCGGGTAACGACATGTGCCGTACCGTAGCAGAGATCGGGCCGAGGAGAAAGGGTGTGCCGGGCACAACGCAGCGCGGTGGTCGCACCGGTGTTGACAGGACGGCTACGGCGGGCGATCGTTGGGTAGAAGGGGGAACGCGACATGGGACTATTCGGCGAGCTTGCCCGCAAGCTCTTCGGCCCCGCCTCCAAAGGCGGCGCTTCGAAACCCCGCGACGACGGGTTGTATTTCCACGTGCGTCTCGTGCAGACCGGCGAGGTTGTGGAAATCCGCCTCATTCCCCGGCAGGAGCTCGTGCCCGACTACCAGAACGGCGGATACTTCTCGCGTAAGGTCATCACCGGGCCGCGCACCCTCGGGCGTGCCGACGCGCTCTTTCGCTTCGACGAGAAGCGCCGCTTCACGGGAGCCGAGATAGACGGCGGCGAGCTTGTCGAGGGGAACGACTCGGCTGAAAGCGCCGCCGCGCCGACGCGGTCGTAGATACGCCGGTCACATGTGCGGTAGGCTCGCACTCATGCCGACCGACCGCGTTTCATACCGATATGACATCGTTGCCACCCTGGGTCCGGTGACCGCCTCGCCGGACGCCTGGCGGGCGCTCGTGGAGGCCGGCGCAACGCGCTTTCGGCTGAACACCTCTCACCTCGATGTCGAGGAGCTCGGCGGTTGGCTCGAGCGCCTCGCGGGTTTCTCGAGGCGCACGGGCGCCGAAGTGCCCGTGATGCTCGATCTGCAGGGGAGCAAGTGGCGCCTCGGGCGGGTGGCGGAGCAGCGGCTCGTCCCCGGCGACGTGGTGGCGCTCGAGCTCGGCGACGGGGCAGGGACAGCCGCCGGCCCCCGGCGCCACGGGGCGATCCTGCCGGTGCCGCACCGCGATTTTTTCGCCGCCGCCGCTCGCAGCGACGGCCGCGTTCTGGTAAACGACGCCCGGGTGCACCTGGAGATCGAAGACCTCGACGAAGCGGCGGGACGGGCGACGGCCCGCGTTGCCACCGGCGGACCGGTTGCCGCGGCGAAAGGGATCACTCTGGCCGAAACGGATTTTCGCCGGGAATCCCTGAGCGAGAAGGATCGCCGGATTCTCGCGCTGGCGCGTCGGTTTGCGGGTGTGGAGGTAGCGATCTCCTACGTGAAGGACGGAACGGAGACGGCGGCATACCGCGCCGAGGTCGGCGGCGAGGTACGCCTTACGGCGAAGCTGGAACGTCCGAGCGCCCTGGCCGATATCGACGGCATCGCCTCGGTCGCGGAGGAGTTGTGGCTGTGCCGTGGCGACCTCGGTGCGGAGGTGGGGCCGGCGGACATGGCGCGGGCGGTCCACGCGGTTACGAAACGGGTCGCCGGGCTACAGCTCCCCTGTCTTATGGCGGGGCAGGTTCTCGAGCATATGACGCGGGAACCCCAGCCGACGCGCGCCGAGGTGGTGCAGCTCTACGAGCTGCTTGCCGCGGGCTTTGCGGGTGTCGTGCTCTCCGATGAAACGGCTGTCGGCGGTTACCCGATTGAAGCCACGAAGACGGCGGCGCTTTTCGCGGGCCGCGGTACATGAGGACGGGAATGGGGCGCAGGGACATGATCGGCGGGACGGGTGAGAGCAACGCCGACCGGCGGATCTCCTGGGATCAGATCGATCTTTCGCCCGTCCTGAAGCTGAAGTTCGGTGTGACCCGCCGGACCTTTGCGCTCGAGCGCAGGGACACCGGCACCAGGGCCCGGATGCATTTCGAAAACCAGCATGCACGACTCCTCGGAACCTGGCGGGACATTCCGGGCTTCGGAAGCAGGCTGTCCTTGGAGCTCACCAATGTGTCGGAGGAGTCGATCCGCGTCACCCGGCTCATGTTTCCCGCCGGGGCGGGCATTCACAGCTATGTCGCCTCCCTCGACGCCTCGCGTCTGTCCTTTCTCAGAAACGGATATCAGAGCTGGTCCACGGTGCGGAGTTACCTCCCGAGAGACAAACCCCTGCGTCCGTGGCTTCAGCTCGTGAGCCTCGCCTCGAGCAACCTGGCGAACCTTCCGTCGAATGTGCCCGGCGTGTTCAGCTCCGATATGTACGCCCTCGTCACCGATCGATCGACCGGAGAGAGCTTTCTCGTGGGGCAGGACGCGCCCTTCGATCAGTTCTTTTACATCAAGCTGAATCTGTATCGTCACGGCTCGAAGCAGAGCTATTTCGAGCTGACCTACGATTTCGGCAGAAAGCTCATTCCGCCGGGGCGCACGGTAACTCTCTCGGCAATCATCATCGCACGGGGGACCACCCACGGCTTGCAGCACAGATACTTCCGGGAGCTTCGGCGCACGGCGGCGCCACGCGTGCCGGCGGAGAGCGTCCACGGGTGGAGCAGCTGGTACTACTACTACACCCGCATCACACCGGAGATCATCACGCGGAACATAGAGGCCGCGCGGCGGGCGCGTGATGAGCACGGTGCGCGCATCGACTTCATCCAGATCGACGACGGGTATGAGGAGGCGGTGGGGGACTGGCTGCGCCTTCGCAGAGATTTCGACGGTGAGATGCGGCGTCTCGCAGACACCATTCGCGAGGCGGGCTTCCGGCCCGGGCTGTGGATTGCTCCCTTCGTTGCCTCACGCAGGTCGGAGCTTCTGCGCATCCATCCCGAGTACGCCCTGCGGGATGAGTACGGCAGCCCTATCGTTGCGGGGTTTAACTTCTTCTGGCGCGGGCGCCTCTATTACGGGCTCGACGTAACCAACCCGCGATTCGAGGAGTACATGCGCCGCGTCATCCGCACCCTGGTCGGCGAGTGGGGCTATCCCTACCTCAAGTGCGATTTTCTCTTTGGTGCATGCCTTCGCGGCGGCACACACCATGATCTGGAGCTCTCCCGCGCCGAGGTGTTACGTCGCGGGATGGCGTTGATCCGGGAGGAGGCCGAGGCGGCCACGAGAGACGACGTCTTCCTCGTCGGCTGCGGGATGCCGCTTGTCGCGGGTATCGGGACTGTGGACGCGATGCGGGTCGGTCCCGACACCGGGGGATACTGGATCGAGAAGAAGGGCGCGCTCCTGCGCACCGGTGCGATGGTCGGCGTGCGCAACGCCGTACGAAACAGCGTCCTGCGTGCCCCCATGCACCGCGCACTGTGGCTGAACGATCCCGACTGCCTCATGCTTCGGACCGCCGGCACGAAGCTTACGCCGGCTCAGCGCCGAAGCCAGATCAACGCGCTGGCGCTCACGGGCGGGTTGCTTCTGTATTCCGACGACTTTACACGCCTGAAGGCGGAGACGCTGAGCGAGATCACGACCATTCAGCGCATTGCCGGCGCGTGCTTCAACGGACGGCTGCTCCCATGGGACATGATGGAGCGGGAGCTTCCCGCCGTTCTGGTGAACACCGCCGGCTACCTCGGTGTCTTCAATATGGGGCCAAAGCACGGGAGGACGGTGAACGTGCCGCTTTCCGCGATACGTGAGGAGGCGGAAACGGTGAACATAATCTGGGACGCCGAGGCTCCCGGGGATTGGGGCATGCTCGAGGAGGTGTGGTCGGGCGAGCGTGTGCGCCCCGAGGACGGCAGCACCACCGTGGGGCCGCTGTCTCCGTTCGAGTCGAGGCTCTACCGCCTCGTCGGCTGATCGGGCTGACGTCGTCCGTACCCGTCACCCCGTTCTGCGGGCGCTCATCGCGACGAAGCCCGCCTCACCGTAGCCTTCTTTCGGAGTCTCGGGCTCGGTGATTTCATCGAGCATCCCGTGCACGGTCTGCAGCGTCCGCTCCGGGGTGAAGCCGTGGCGCTCGAGAATCTCGATGACCTCCGCGGTCGAATAGAAGGTGGCGTGGCGGTAGAAGGGGTCCTGATCCTTGTATTGCTGGTAGACTTCACCGAGCGGCGATTCGCGGTCCACGAAGCCGAACACGATGCGCCCGTCGGCCTTGAGCACACGGGCCATCTCGTCGACCGATGCGTCGAGATCGTCGACAAAGCAGATGGTGGTGACCATGAGGGCAACGTCGTAGGTGTTGCTCGGAAGCGGCAGGTCCTCGGCGACGCCTTCGGTAACCTCGATCCCGCGGCGCCTCGCGCGCTCCGCCATTGCCGCGGTGGGCTCGACGCCCTCCGCGATGCCGAGCGGCGCGGCAAACAGACCGCTTCCCACGCCGATTTCCACCCCGCGGGTGCCTGCGGGGATGAGCTCCCGCAGGGCGGCGAGCTCGGATTCGTATACGGCGGAATACTCCACGAACCAGTCTTCGTACTGCTGCGTGTGTGTCTCGAAGGGCTCAGTGCGTGCCATCTCGCTACCCCCGTTCGGCTGTGCTCGAGCATGCTCGGCTCTCCGTTCTCTAAGGTGCCACTCCGGAGTGCCTCGCGTCCAGAGAAACCGTCCGAGCGGCCGTTGTTCGGCGGGCCCGATTCCGTTACGCTCTTTCGTCAGGAGGAATCCGATGCGCGCAGTATGGTACCGAACCGCAGGTGCGCCGGCCGATGTTCTGACGGTCGGGCAGATGGAAACGCCGGCGCCGGGCCCGAACGAGGTGCTGGTTCGCGTATATGCCTCGGGGGTCAATCCCACGGACGTGAAAGCACGCGCGAAGGGTCAGGCGCTCGATCGCCTCGGGTGGATCATTCCGCACAACGACGGGGCGGGTGTGATCGAGGCGGTTGGGCCCGGCGTCGACGAGGCCCGGGTTGGTGAGCGGGTGTGGACGTACGGCGCAACGGGGAGCCGGTCAACCGGGACCTGCGCCGAGTATACGCTGCTGCCGGCGGCGCAGGCGGTGCCGCTGCCGGATGCCGCGGACTTTGCAGCCGGCGCCTGCATGGGCATCCCGGCAATGACGGCGCATTTCGGGGTCTTCGGCGACGGCCCCGTGCGTTCGAAGACGCTGCTCGTGCACGGCGGTGCGGGCGGGGTGGGCTACTACGCGGTACAGTGGGCGCGCTGGGGTCGGGCCACCGTCATCGCCACCGTGAGCTCACCGGAAAAAGAAGCTCTTGCGCGGGCGGCCGGGGCCCATCATGTGATCACCTACACCGCGCAGGATGTCGCGGCACGCGTCCGGCAGCTTACGGACGGGGCCGGGGTGGACCGGGTCGTGGATGTCGCCTTCGGGCGAAATCTGAGGATGAACATCGACGCGCTTGCTCCCGGCGGCAGCATAGCGAGCTACGGATCCGACGCCGAACGGGAGCCGGTGTTTCCGTTCTATGACCTCCTCTACAAGAACATCCGCGTACACCCGTTTCTGGTATTCCTGCTCTCTCCCGAGGAGCGGCGACAGGCGATCGCCGACATCACCGCCACGTTGCGGGACGGGTTCCTCAGCCACCACATCGCCCATCGCTTTCCTCTCCATGAAACCGCCGATGCGCATGCGATGCTCGAGGAGGGGAGGCTCGCCGGCGGCAAGATCATCGTGGAGCCCTGAGGTCGCCGCGCGGCGGCACCGGTACGCAGCGGCGCCGACACGGACACCGGCTGAGGTGCGTTGTTTAAGGCGGCGCAGTATGGTAGCGTGGCCCATCAGCCCCACAAGGAGAAAACGCCATGATCAGCAAGACGATCGAGGACGCCCTGAACCTTCAGATGAACCGCGAGTTCTTCAATGCCCGGCTCTACTATGCGATGGCCGGCTATTTCGACTCGCTGAATATGCCCGGCGCGACGGTTTGGATGGAGAAGCAGGCCGAGGAGGAAAACGGCCACGCGATGCGATTCTACGCGCACATCAAAGAACGCGGCGGTCGTGTCGTCATCTCTGAACTCACCGCGCCACCGGTGGAGTGGGATTCACCACTGGCCGCCTTCGAGGCCGCCTACGAGCACGAGTGCCGCGTATCGCGGGAAATGGACGAGCACTGGGCGCTTGCCGATGCGGAAAAGGACAACGCCACCAAGGTTTTTCTGCACTGGTTCGTTGAAGAGCAGGTCGAGGAGGAGTCGTCGGTCGACGAAGTCGTGCAGCAGCTCAAGCGCGTCGGCGACACCCCGCAGGGGCTGTTTATGATCGATCAAATGCTCGCCGGTCGGGGTTCCTGACCCCGTGCCCGGCGGACGGCAAGGAGGCATACATATGGAATTGAAACACACGCAGATCCCGGTTGAGTTCGTACAACGGCTCCCGGAAGGCATGAAACTGGTCACCAGGCACGGACGACAGTTTCTGGTCGTTGATGAGCTCTACGGCCCGAACGGCGAGAGCTTGATGTCCGACAACGTGCGGATTCACGGTGAACGCGCGATCGAGCTGCAGGTCGGAGTCGGTAACTCCGAGGGCATGATCTTCGTAGATTCCTACTGGGGTAGCCATGCCAAGCTCTACAGCTTTCTCGTCGACGCCGCCTCGATGAACTCTCTGGTAACGGCGAAGGTGCCGCACACCGAGACGAGCCTGATGGTGGAGCGTGCCTGTGGGATAGACGGCTGCGGCTCGAATCAGGCGATACAGCTCGATCTACCGGGCGGGCGCAACAAGATCTACGTGTGCGCCCGGCTCGGATGTCCGGGGCACGATCTGGAGATCCCCGACATGCCCGAGCCGGTCTCCGACACCGTGAGCAACATCAACTTCTTCGGCGCCGGCAGCATCGACGACAACTGGTTCGACGAGGTGTGATGGTTTTCCCGGCCGCGCACCCATGATACGACCACGGGACGAGCACATACAGAGTCTTCGCGAGGGCCTCCGCGGTCGCGCATTCGAGCTGGGCGCGGTAGTCGTGACCGGGGTCGGGTTCGTCATCGTGGGCTTGAGTTTTCTCTACATCGGGGTGGCTTCGCTGTTCTGGGTGGCCTATGTGTTCGCTCGCTACCGCTGGGACAATGAGGTGTTCTCCCGGTGGGGCTTCCGCCGAGCGGGATTCCGAGATGCCGCGAAGCTGTCCCTTCCGTTTGCCGTTGCCGCCGCGGCGTTCTCCATCACCTATGCCCTGATCCGGGGTGATCCGGTACTCAACGTTCATCTCCCGCTTCTGCTCGTGCTCTATCCTCCGTGGGGTGTCGTGCAGCAGTTCCTGGTCGTCGCCCTGATAGCCGAGAACCTCGTCGCCGTGAGCGGTGGGCGGATCAGCGAGTCGCTCTCCGTGGTTCTATCCGCCTGCGGCTTCGCGGCCATACACGTCCATGACTACCGGCTCGTCGGCGCGACGTTCCTGCTTGGACTGGTGACCACGTCGGTGTACTTTCGCACGAAAAACGTCTTTGTGCCCGGAATACTGCACGGATGGTTTGCAACGCTGCTGTATTACCTGGTGCTCGGCGAAGACCCCTGGGCGGAGCTTGTCCTCGCCGGCCTGCGGATGTAGGCTGGCGGTTGCACGCAGGAAGCAGGGGGCGCAGCGAAAGGCGAGCAAGATGGCAGAGAGTCGTAGCGATACACGACAACCGACGAGTCGGCCCGGTGACTGGCTCAGGCTCGACAACGCGGCAAAGATTTTCCCCGCCTCCTACTCCGACGTCTCACCCGAAGTCTACCGGGTGCTGTTGCGATTCGATGCGCCCATCCGTCTGCCCGCGCTCGAGCGTGCTCTGGCGCGGATCGCGCGGCGGACACCGTACTACCAGGTGCATCTTCGGCGGGGACTGTTCTGGTACTATCTCGAGCGACACGACCGGGTGCCCGACATACACCTGTTGCCGCAGACGCCGGTCTCTCCCATCGCCCTCGAGCGGCGCGAGGAGCCGCTGTACCGCGTCGAGGCCCGTGACAGCCGCCTGGCAATCGACTTCTCACACATACTCACCGACGGGTTCGGCGCCCTGCGCATGCTCGTGTCCCTGGGCGCGGAGTACCTGCGCGAGTGCGGCGTGAGCGTCCCGGGCAACGACTACCTTCTCGATCCCGATGCGGTCCCGCTCGACGGCGAGTTCGAGGACGCCTACAAGGTCTACTACCGCAGGGGCATCCCCGGCCCCGAGCACCTCTCACCCGCGTATCATCTGCCCGGCATTCGCGCCTGGCGCCGGTACCGCAGCATCACCGGCCGCGCACCGGTTTCAGCCGTCAAGGCCGCGGCGAACGAGCGTGGGGCGAGCATCACCGAGTACCTGACGGCGGTGTACATGTACGCCCTGGCGCAGATCCACGCCCGGCAGCGCGGCTCGCGCATCAAACCGCGACGGAGCGTCATCAGGGTCGAGGTGCCCGTGAATCTGCGCCGCATCTATCGCTCCGAAACCATGCGAAACTTCTCGCTCTTCGTCATGCCCGAAATAGACCTCAGGCTCGGAGAGTACGGTCTCGAGGAAATCGTGCGTGCGGTGCATCATGCGATGCGTACGCAGCTCGAGGAGAAGCAGCTCGGTCGACAGATCTCGCGAAACGTCGCCGGAGAGCAACATCCTGTCGTGCGCGCCGTCCCACTGTTCATGAAGGACTGGTATCTCGCCTTCCTGCACGACCGCTACGGCGATAACCTCTATTCCGGCGTCATCTCCAACCTCGGCCCCATGAGGATGCCGGCGGAGATGGAGGAGCACGTGCGGGGTGCGGGATTCGTGCTGGGCCCCAATCCGATGCTGAAGAAGAACCTCGCCGTGGTAAGCCTGTCCGACGAGCTCTACATGACGTTCGGCAGCGTCATAGAGCCCCGCCATCTCGAGCGGATCGTGTTTCGCACCCTCGTCGACCACGGCATATCGACGACCGTCACGGAGGCCGGCCAATGAAACCCTGTCCACACTGCGGCGTCCTCGTGGAGGAGGAGAACTCACGCTGCCCCCTGTGCCTGACGCCCCTCGACGGCGGGGACGAGGGCCGGGGGGCGGGGGAGGAGAGCGACGTAGCCGACGGCCGAGGCCCCGTACTCGATGCCCGGCCGCGATTCCGGCTGCTCGAGGTGCTGAGTCTCCTCGCCGCGGTCGGCGCGATGGTCGTCTTTACCGCGGACGTTGCCTTCGGCTTTGCGCTGAGCTGGTCACCGATTCCGCTGGCGGCGATCGTCTACCTGTGGATCGTCTCGGTGGTCGTGGTCGCACTCGGCAGACGCGCAGTTCTCCTCGGGATGGCCCTGACGGTCGCCACGCTGGTCTTCCTCCTGGCTCTCGACCTTCTGACGGGCGATACCGCGTGGTTTGTGATGCCCGCGCTGCCGCTCGTGTTGCTCGTGGCGCTGATGTCGGGCCTGCTTGTCTGGATCGGGCGGCGGCGCGGCATGTCGACCTTGCCGGCCGTCGCCATGGTGCTCGTAGGAGTCGGTCTCGGCTCGCTCGGGGTGGAGCTCATCCTGGACCTCCACCGGGGTGGTCCCGTGCGGGTAAGCTGGTCGGTCGTGGTGCTCGCCTGCGCGGTGTCCCTCGCGCTCGTCGTGCTCCTCGTTCACAGGAGACTGCGCCTGCGGCATACCTCGCTCGAGCGCATCTTTCACATGTGACATATGGCGAAGCTTGACGTGAAACTGAAGCAATTGTTCGGGCGCAAGCCGCGCGTGGGGCTCAGCCTTGCAGGCGGCGGTGCCAAAGGGGTGGCGTATATCCCGTTCTTGCGAGCCCTCGAGGAGCTCGACGTGGAGATCGCCGCCATTTCCGGATCGAGTATCGGCGCGGCCATCGGCGGTCTCTACGCGGCAGGGCTCGGACCGGGCGAGCTCGTCGGTGTGCTCGATTCCTTCCGCCCCGGGCACCTGCACGAAGTCTTTCGGATAAACTGGCGCGGCCGCGGACTCATCAGCGGGAAGAGCGTGCGGAAGTTTCTCGAGGCCACGCTTCCGGTAGAGCGATTCGATCAGACGCGCATACCGCTCAAGGTCGTGGCGACCGACTACTGGCGTCGCGAGCAGGTCGTCTTCGATTCCGGCTCGCTTGTCGACGCCATCCAGGCGAGCACGGCCGTCCCCGCGGTCTTCGAGCCGCTGGTGCTCGACGGGCGTGTCCTCGTCGACGGCTCCATCAAGAACACCCTTCCCTATGAGCTGCTGCGTGATGAGTGTGATTTCACCATCGGCCTCGACGTATCGAACCGGGCAAAGGACCCCGATCGTACCGACCTTCCACGCACCCTGGTCATGGTTCTCAACACCTTTCGCATCCTCACCGACAGCAACACCGAGTACAAACTGCGCTACGATCCGGTTGACCTGTACTTCAGATTGAAGCTGCCGGACATCGAAATGCTCGACTTCTACAAGTACCGCGAGATCTTCGACTCGGTCGAGCCCGAGGTAAAGGAGTTCATCCGGGAATTGTCGGAGAAGTTGCGGCTGTAAGCGGCGGACCGTTAGCCGGACTACGTTTGCGGGGTAGCCTCCAGCTCTGCAAAGCGGGCGAGCAGCTCCTCATACGGCCCGGCAAGCCCCGGCTCGGGCGCAAGGCGGCTCTCCTCCTCGACCTGGACGAATCGCGAGGCGGCCTCCTCGTAGTCGATCCCGAGTACGTGACGGGCGGCGGCGACGGCGCAGCCGAGGGGCGCGGCGTATTCGCCGTTTCGGATCCGGTAGGTCTCCGCGCCGAACGCATCGGTGATGAAGCTGCGAAGACGCTCGTTGTGCGACCCGCCGCCGACCACTGCAAGGGAGCCCGGGTCGGTGACATGGGAGGCGTGCAGGCGCAGCGACAGTGCCTGGGAGAGATGAAGCGCACGCACGTTCAGCATGGCCTCACTCTCGGCGAATCCGTCCCGCACGATTCCCGCCGGGCGCAGGGGAACCGACTCTTCCTGCAGGTACGGCAGCAGTAGCATCTCTCCCTCGCGTACGGTCCGTCCGCCGGCAAGGGCGGCGTAGCTTTCCCAGGAACCGTCGGCGGTATACCGCTTTCTGAAGGCGTCGTGAACCTTGGTGCCGTTGGTGATCACGCTGAGCGCCATGGCATGGCCGGGAATGTAGCCGAAGACGTTGTATTCAGCTCCTTCGAGTTGCCCCAGTCCCGCAAGGACTCCGTTGACCGTATAGCTGCTTCCAAGGGATATCACCAGATTTCCGCCGCAACCGAGGAGCGTCGCCGGGTTGTCACCGGTGCCGGCAAGCACCACGGCATCGGCGTTGAGACCGTGCGCGCGGGTGAAGTAGGGGGAAACCGGGCCGAGGGGGGCGTCGTAGTGCTCCATTTCCCCGAGCTTCTCTCGCAGTGCCGACCCGGCGCCGGCCCTGCGGATTTCCGCATCGACCACGCCGAGTACCGTATCGTTCCAGCCGGGTGTGGTGAGGTCCGTGCTATTCAGGTTGGTGCCCCATCCGTCGCCGGTATCCACCGGAGCCGGCCGTCCCGCAAGCACCGAAGTCAAGAACGCGCTGAGCAACATGATGTGCGCCGTACGATCGTAGGATTCCGGCGCTTCCCGGGCCCACTTCAGGATCTGTGAAGCGGGAAAGCGAAGCTCCGCCCTATTGGCCGTGAGCGCCTGAATGCCCCCGTGAGCCGCGAGCCGCTCCTCGAGCAGCTGCGCCTCCCCGGCCGTCGATCGATCCTCCCAGATGGGAGCGGTTTCCCGCGTGAAGGCAGGGGCAAGCTGCGTCGCAATGGATTCCTGTTCGGAAAGCCCCGCGAGCCGACCGGAAAGGCTGTCGTCGGTGTATACCGTGCAGTGTTGCTGGGCATCGAGCTTGACCGCGCCGACCCGCGAAAGATCCAGTCCGTCCGCGCGCATCCGTGTGAACAGCTCGTCGAGCCCGTCGAGGAGCATCGAAGGGGAGGTGTGCCGTACCTCCGGCTGCCCGCTCGGCAACACACCGCCCCGGGTCCCGTAGCGCGGGAAGCTCTCATCGTAGGAGAGTTGGTAGGCGGCGACCATGGAGCCGGTTTCGACCCCCAGGGCCACCGCCTTTGCCGATTGCGTGCTGAACTCCAGGCCCAGCAC
>CAZWNS010000050.1:12886-19432 GCA_964635245.1 uncultured Spirochaetaceae bacterium | reverse complement strand
GAGCCGCGGAGGAGGACCTATGATCACCATCGACTATGATCTCACCCCGAGCGCACCGGCCGACGAATTGCAGCGCTTCTTTTCGATTTCCGGGGAGAAGACCGAGCTTCTGCGGCGGAACTGGAGGCGGGAGAAGGGCACGCCGGTGTTCACGATAGACGGTGAGTACACCACCCGCGGGTGGACCGAGTGGACGCAGGGCTTTCAGTACGGAAACGCGATCTACCAGTTCGACGCCGGCGGGGAGCAACGGTTCCTCGACTACGGCCGCGAGAGCACCGTCGGCGAGATGGCGGCCCACGTCAGCCACTTCGGCGTGCACGACCACGGCTTCAACAACGTGAGCACCTACGGCAACCTGCTGCGGCTCATGAACGAGGGGCGAATCCCCGAGGACCGGTGGGAGCGACGCTTCTACGAGCTCGCGCTCAAGATCTCCGGCGCCGTGCAGGCCGCGAGATGGACGGCGCTTCCCGACGACCTCGGCTACATCTACACCTTCAACGGCCCGCACTCGCTCTTTGTCGATACCATGCGGACGCTGCGGGTTCTCGCCCTCGGCTACCGTCTCGGGCACGTCTACATGGGCGAGCAGGACGAGCGCGTGTCGCTCCTCAAGCGCCTTCTGCAGCACGCGGAGACCACCGCCCGCTACAGCGTTTACTACGGCACGGGCCGCGACAGCTACGACCTGCGCGGGCGCACCGTCCACGAGGTCATCTTCAACGTGAACAACGGCGCCTACCGCTGTCCCTCTACCCAGCAGGGGTACTCGCCGTTTTCCACCTGGACTCGCGGCCTCTCCTGGGTGCTCGCCGGCTACCCCGAGCAGCTCGAGTTCATCGAGACGCTCACCGACGACGAAGTGGCCGCTGCCGGCTTTCACCACCTGCCGACCAAAGGCGCCGTCCGCGCGCGCTTTCTCGAGGTGGCCCGGGCGGTCGCCGACTTCTACCTCGAGCACACGCCCACCGACGGCATCCCCTACTGGGATACCGGCGCGCCGGGGCTGGCCTATCTCGGCGATTACCTCGACCGTCCCGCCGATCCCTACAACGACTACGAGCCGGTGGACTCCTCCGCCGCCGCCATCGGGGCGCAGGGACTGCTGCGGCTCGGCCGTTACCTCTCGGCTCTCGATCCCGCGAAGGGTGGCGACCCGGAGGCCGGCAGTCGCTACACGCAGGCGGGGCTCACCGTCGCGCGGACCCTCCTCGGCGAGCCCTATCTCTCGACCGAGCCTCACCACGAGGGGATTCTGCTGCATTCGGTCTACCATCGTCCGAACGGCTGGGATAACGTGCCGCGGGGACAGAAGGTGCCCAACGGCGAGTCCTGCATGTGGGGCGACTACCACATGGTGGAGCTCGCGGTGTATCTCAGGCGCCTTGCCGAGGGCGGCCCCTATCTGGCCTTCTTCAACATCGGCGAGGAGGCCGACTGATGGCGGCACAGCGGGAAACTCCGGGAGAGCGCGAGGAGCGCGCCGGCGGCGCGGTGCCCGCGGGGGCGCCGCGCGAGCGGCTGTGTATCCACACCATCACCACCAAGCCCTGGGACATCGACACCGCGATAGATGAGTACGCCCGTGCCGGTGTCTCAGGCATTACCATCTGGCGGAACGCGTTCGAGGGCCGAACGCCGGCCGAGGTCGGCTCGCGCGTCCGTGACGCCGGGCTCACCCCGGTGTCGGTGTGCCGCGGCGGGTTTTTCCCCAGCGTCGATGCGGACGCCCGTCGCCGGGCCGTCGAGGAGAACCGCGCGGCCATCGTGGAGACCGCGGAGGTCGGCGCTCCCCTCATCGTGCTGGTCTGCGGGGCCGATCCCCGCCAGCCGCTTGCCGATTCACGCGCCCAGATCGCAGAGGCGCTCACCGAGCTTGCACCGTTCGCGCGGGAGCGCGGGGTGCGACTGGGGGTGGAGCCGCTGCACCCGATGTACGCGGACACCCGATCGGCCATCAACACGCTCACCGAGGCAATCGATGTGTGCGAGGAGGTGGGTGATCCGACAGTCGGCGTCGTGGTGGACGTCTACCATCTGTGGTGGGACCCCCGCCTCGAGGGGGAGATCGAGCGCTGCGGGCGGCTGAGCCGGCTCTTCGCCTTTCATGTGTGCGACTGGAAGGTGCCGACTGAGGATTTCCTCACGGACCGCGGGCTCATGGGTGAGGGCTGCATCCCCATCCGCCGCATCCGGGGATGGGTGGAGGCCGCCGGCTTCGACGGGTTCAACGAGGTGGAGATCTTTTCCGAGCGCTACTGGGCGATGGATCAGCGCGGGTTTCTCTCGGACATTACCAGGGCGTACGACACGCACGTGTGAGGAGTGAGGCATGGATACACGCATCGGCATCATCATGAACGGCGTAACGGGGCGGATGGGAACGAACCAGCATCTGGTGCGCTCGATTCTCGCAATTCGGGAGCAGGGCGGGGTGGTCGCGGCAAACGGCAGTCGCATCATGCCCGAGCCCCTGCTCGTGGGGCGCAACGAGGACAAGCTGCGCCGGCTCGCCGAGCGCTACGGGCTCGAGCGCTACTCGACCGATCTCGACGCCGCGCTCGGTGACCCGGCGTGGGAGGTCTACTTCGACGCCCAGCTCACGAATCTCCGGGCGGAGGCAATCCGCCGAGCCATCGACGCGGGCAAGGCAATCTATACCGAGAAGCCCACCGCCACGAGCGCCGCCGAGGCGCTCGAGCTTCACACGCGCGCTGAGGCCGCCGGGATCAAGCACGGGGTCGTGCAGGACAAGCTGTGGCTGCCCGGTCTCATGAAGCTGAAGTACCTCATCGACTCGGGCTTCTTCGGGCGCATCCTGAGCGTTCGCGGGGAGTTCGGCTACTGGGTCTTCGACGGTTTCAACCAGCCCACCCAGCGCCCCTCGTGGAACTATCGCGCGGAGGACGGCGGGGGGATCATGATCGACATGTTCTGCCACTGGCGCTACGTCATCGACAACATCTTCGGGCCGGTCGCGCGCCTCTCGGCAATCGGCGCGACCCACATCCCCGAGCGCCTGGACGAGCAGGGCGAGCGCTACACCTGCACCGCCGACGACGCCGCCTACGGCACCTTCGAGCTCGAAAACGGCGTCATCTGTCACTTCAACAGTTCCTGGGCCGTGCGGGTGCGCCGCGACGATCTGCTGACTCTGCAGGTGGACGGTACCGAGGGAAGCGCGGTCGCGGGGCTGCGGGAGTGCTGGGTGCAGCACGATGCCGAGACGCCGAAGCCGGTGTGGAACCCCGACATCGAGCAACCGGTGGACTTTTTCGAGAACTGGATGAAGATGCCCACCCGAGACCCGGCCGACAACGCCTTCAAGGCCCAGTGGGAGCTCTTTCTGCGCCACGTCGCCGCCGACGAGCCCTTCCCCTGGACCCTGCTCGAGGGAGCGAAGGGCGTACAGCTTGCCGAGCTCGGCATGCGGAGCTGGTCCGAGCGACGCTGGGTGGACGTGCCGCCGCTCGGGTAGGACGGCGCCCGGCGCCCTGCGCCCGGCGACGGCGCCCGCCAGGCGACCGCGCGGCGCCTACTTCATCGAACGAAAGTTCTTCACGAACTGCACCCGATCGTATGCCGCGGGATTGGCGATGTTCTGCCGGCTCAGCATGCCGCGGAAGTCGTCCAGGCTCTCGTACTCCTTCTCCTGCATCCAGGCGACGAGCCGCTCGTTGAGCTCGGTGACCACGTCGAGGCCGTTGCGGTACAGCGTCGAGGCAACCTGCACCGCATTCGCGCCGGCGAGGAGCTGCTTGATGACCCCGTCGCCGTCGTGCACGCCGGTAGAGGCGGCCAGGTCACAGTCTACCCGTCCGTTCATGATGGCGATCCACTTGAGCGACGTCGCGAGGTCGGCCGGGGTGCTCAGCACGTTCGTCGGGACGATCTTCAGATCCTCGATGTTGTAATCGGGGTTGAAGAACCGGTTGAAGAGCACGAGGCCCTTGATGCCGGTCTTCGAGACGGCCTGCAGCGTCTGGGCGAGGAGGGTGAAGTAGAAGCTGAGCTTCACCGAGACCGGAATGCTGACCTGGCCGAGAACCATGTTGATGATGTCGAAGTAGATGTTCTCGTACTCGGCCGCACTCGTCGCCTGAAAGTCGGACGGCTGCAGGAAGATGTTGAGCTCGAGCGCGTCGGCTCCCTGTTCCTCGAGCTTTCTCGCAAAGTCGGTCCACTTCTGGGCGCTTATCCCGTTTATGGAGGCGATCACCGGAATCCCGAGCTCCTTCTTGGCTTCGCGTATGAGCTCGAGGTAGTCGGGTACCGTGTGCTCCGGCTCGATGAGATCATCCATATCGGCCATCTCGGGAAATGTGGGACCGGGCCGCTGCATGGCGGTCTCGGTGCGCTCCATCTCGGCGAGGATTTCCTCCTCGAAGAGCGACCGCAGCACGACCGCGCCGGCACCGGCCGCTTCGAGTTTCTTCAGATTGTCCAGCTTGTTCGTGAGCTCCGAGCTCGAGGCCACCACCGGTGAGCTGAGCTCCAGGCCCATGTATCGTGTGCGAATGTCGGGTGTCATGCCCCCATTCTATGAGCATTCCCGTAATTCCTCAAGCAATAGTGAGGTAATCCGTTCGGAAAGACGCCGGCCGCCGGGCGGCTACCCGATGCTCGCCTGCAGCACGCGCAGCCAGTTCCGATAGGCGATCTTCTCGAGGTCGGCCGCCGAGTAGCCGGCGGCGCGCAGCGCCTCGATGAGGCGTGGGAGCCCTTTCACGCTGCCGATCTCTTTCGGTATGGTGACGCCGTCGAAATCGGAGCCGAGGGCAACGCGGTCGATGCCGAGGTGCTCGACGAGATAATCGACGTGCTCCCGCATGCGATCGACCGGCGTGTTCTCGTCGGTTCCGCCGTCGGAGCGCAGAAACGGCACGCCGAAGTTCAGACCCACGAGACCGTCGGTGTCGCGGATGGCGGCGAGCTGTTCGTCGGTGAGGTTTCGGGTGCTCTTCGAGAGTGCCCAGGCATTCGAGTGGGAGGCGACGACCGGCGCGCGTGAGATCCGCACCACATCGCGGAACCCCTTCTCGTTGAGGTGAGACACGTCGATGAGGATCCCGAGCTCGTTACAGCGGCGCACGAGCTCCCGTCCCGCTTCGGTAAGCCCGGGCCCGATGTCCGGGGTCATGTCGAAGCCGAAGGGAACGCCCGTTGCGAAGCGGTTCGTCCGGCTCCACACGATACCGAGCGATCGCAGGCCCGCCTGGTAGTACAGGTCGAGGGCGTGGAGACCGCGGTCGATGGGCTCGGCGCCTTCCATGTGGCAAAGGCCCGCGAGATAATCGCCCGAGGCGGCCGCTTCGAGCTCGTGCGCGGTGCGGGCGATGCGAAACCGCCCGTCCGAGACCTCGGCGTATCGATGCAGACGGGAAAACATCGCGGCGGCCACGCGCTGCGCCCGCTCGAGGGGCACCGCGCCGGCGGTGGAGAGCTTCCCGCCGAAAGAGCGCGGGCGATCCTCTTCGGCCTTGTTGGGCGGGATGAAGACGGCGAACAGTCCCGCCCGCAGCCCGGCCTCGAGGGCCGTGTCGAGGGTGAGGTGCCGGGGCTCGCTGCCTTTGACGAAATCGAAACCCTCGTTCTCCCATGAGCGGGAGAGGATATCATTGTGGCCGTCGATGATGGGAATCATATGTCCTCGAGTTTCCCGCAGGACCGGCAGCGACCGTGAAACACCACGTCCACCCGTTCGCGAAGAGGTGCGTGGCGCATGTGTGCGTGGCTCATAGCGGAATTGTACCGAAAAAGCGCGGCACGGTAAAAGCCGTCGAGAAGGCGGGGATAGACCCTCGGTAACTGCTCGAGAAGCCGGTGGCCGCCGCCGCGCCGGGTCAGACCGCCGTAAACAGGAGCGAGCAGTTCTGCCCGCCGAAGCCGAAGGAGTTGGAGAGGGCCGCCCGCGCGGCGCTCTCCCGTGCTTCGTTGGGAATGTAGTCGAGATCGCAGTCGGGGTCGGGGGTTTCGTAGTTGATGGTCGGCGGCAACACACCGTGCTTCAGCGTGAGGACCGTGGCGACGGCCTCGACCGCCCCCGCGGCCCCGAGGGTGTGGCCGATCATGGATTTGGTCGAGCTCACCGCTGTGGTGTAGGCGTGATCGCCGAGCGCGCGTTTGATGGCCATCGTCTCGGTGCGGTCGTTCGCCGTCGTCGAGGTGCCGTGGGCGTTTATGTAATCGACATCCTCCGGATTCAGCCGAGCCTCTCTCAATGCCATCGTCATAGCAGCGGCCGCGGCCCGGCCGTCGGGCTCCGGGATCGCGACGCTGTAGGCATCCGCCGTCATACCCGCCGCGGCCAGGCAGGCGAAGATCTCCGCGCCCCGCCGCCGCGCATCGCTCTCCCGCTCGAGCACCATCACCGCCGCGCCCTCGCCGATGAGAAAGCCGTCGCGTTCGCCGTCGAAGGGCCGTGAGGCATGGGCGGGGTCGTCGTTTCGGGAGGTGAGAACCCCCATGCAGCCGTAGGCGTTTACCGTGAGCGGCGTAATCGCCGCCTCGGAGCCGCCGGCGAAGACCATGTCGACGCTGCCG
>CAZWNS010000050.1:0-12786 GCA_964635245.1 uncultured Spirochaetaceae bacterium | reverse complement strand
GAGCGGCGTAATCGCCGCCTCGGAGCCGCCGGCGAAGACCATGTCGACGCTGCCGATGACCGTGCCCACCCGCATGGGGTCGATTGCCTCGAGATCGAGCCCGGCGTCGGCCACCGCCTGCAGCGCCGCGGAGGAGGCGAGCTGTGAGAACCGGGACATGCGCCGCGCGCGCTTCTTCGAGAGATACCTGTCCGGCTCGAAGCCGGAGATCTCGGCTGCGATTCGGCTTTTGAACTCCGTCGCATCGAATCCGGTAATCGGTCCGGCACCGGAAGTCCCTGATGTGAGACCATCCCAGAACTCATGTCGATTCCGTCCGATCGGGGCGAACACCCCCAGTCCCGTAACGACGATCCTCTCCTCCTGCATAAAATCCGACTCCTCAGTACAGGATACGGCCGGCGGCCGACGGGTTTCCGACGACGGCGACGGCCTCACTCGAGCGCGTTGACGATGAACGCCCTGACCCGCTCCGGCGGCAACGACCACTGAAAGTAATGGTCGTTGCGCCACGCCGGGTATATGGGGCCGCCCACGCGGATGCTGTGGGCGTGGAGCAGAAAGCCGTCGTTGGGACCGGCGTCACTGAGGACACGGTAAAACGGTCGGGCGGTGTGTGTCACGTGCTCTTCGAGGGGAACGCCGACGATCGTCACGACATCGATATGGTCCGGCCTGTGTAGCGGCCGCGCGAGCGGCCCGGGACGACCCTCGAACGTCGAGCCCATCGATTGAAATCCGCTATAGTCGTAGCCGTTCAACAGGAAGAAGAGCCTCGCACGCACCCGCAGCCCGGGGCGGTCCTCAATTGTGTCCACCAGCGGGCTCGGCTCGAGAATCCCGGCGATGTTGAACCAGGTGCGAATCCTGGAGACAAACGACTCGGTGCGGTATTCGTCGAGCATGACCGCGAAGTCGGCGGCGCCCTTGCTCGCGGTAGCCACGATGATTTCCTCGTAGCCGGCCGCGTGTTCCCGCAAAAAGGATGCGATGCGCTCGGCGTTTTCGACCACGGTGCCCGTCTGATCGACGGGAAGGACGACGGACGGCAGTCCGAGGTCGGTTGCCGCCTCGATGAGCGGTTCGCCCTTGAGCCCGCGTATGTCGATGTCCTCGTAGAACATGCCCGGGACGAATGCGAACAGCACGTTGCTGTCCGTGTAGTCGGGGAGGTCCCCGGTGCCGCCTTGTGAAAGCCGTCGTTCCGTAGAGTGGATCTCTTCGATGAAGCGGCGGGTGTGTGGCTCGCTCACCACCCGATGGTAGAAGACAGCCGCGGCCTGATCCACCGAACCCGTGGCTGCGGCGATTGCGCGGAGATTCTCCGCCGTCAAGTCGCTCAGGGAACGATGGAACGGGTAGGCGGCGGCCCAGTCGAGCAGCTCTTTCTCGTCATGACAGAGATCCGAGGCGAGGTACGCGCGCGCACCGCAGTTCTCCAGCTCATGCCCGCGGGCGGGGTCTCGGGCGCGAACGAGAGTGGCGCAGGAGCTGAGTATGATGGTGATGCAACACGCGGCGATGACGCCGGCCCGGCGGCTGAAGCTCATAGTTGCTGATCCCAACTCTGCCGCAGTATGACCGCGATACTCGTGTTTGAACAGTAGCCCAGGGCCCCTTGTATGCCGGCCGCCGAGCGGTATCCGCGCGCTCAATTGTCGAAGCGCCGCCGGCATGATAGAAATACCGGGAATCATCATGAGAAAATTATCCGTCGCGCATTCTACGCCGGGCACCGACGACCCTCGGAGGTTGCTTCCCGGCACGCTGATCGCCGTCGGCGTTACCGCCGTCTCGTTCCTGCTCGCCGAGCTCTTCGGTGCGGGGCTCACGAGGTGGTTCGACCTCGATTACTCGCCCGTCTCCACCTTCCTGATCGCCATCGTGCTCGGAATGATCGTGAAGAACGCGATACCGTTGCCCGCGGGCGTTGAGCCGGGGTTTCGCTTCTGCGTTTCGCGGGTGCTGCGCGCCGGCATCATCCTGCTCGGCATCCGGTTGAGCCTCGTGGCGCTACTGCGGATCGGCGCGGTCGCGGCGCTCATCGTGGTAATCTGTGTCGCAGCGGCCATCGTAGTAACCGGTCTCCTCTCGCGCCGGTTCGGCGTGAGTGACCGCCTCGGTACCCTCATCGCAGCAGGCACCTCGATCTGCGGCGTGAGCGCCGTTGTGGCGGTTTCTCCTGCGATCGGCGCCCGCGAGGAGGAGACCTCCTACGCCATCAGCACGGTCACGATTTTCGGCGTGTTGGCAACGTTGCTCTACCCCTACCTCGCCGAGCCGGTGCTGGGCCTCAGCACCGCCCAGGCCGGACTCTTTCTGGGAACGGCCGTGCACGATACCTCGCAGGTCACCGGGGCCGCCTTCATCTACGATCAGGTGTGGGCACGGAACGCGTCGGGTATCGCCGTCACGACCAAGCTTGTGCGAAACACCCTGATGGTGCTGGTGATTCCGCTGCTGTCGATTGCCCACGCCCGCCGGACGGACGCCGCCGCCACGAGCCGGCCCTCGCTGTGGAGCGTGTTTCCGGTGTTCGTGCTCGGCTTCGTGGCGCTCGCCCTGCTGAGAACGCTCGGTGATGCAATGCTCGCCGGAGATTCGGGCGCGTTCCTCTGGTGGACGACCTCCGAAAGCTGGGCCGGCTTCCACGGCGGGGTCGCGCAGGCCGCTGCCTATCTGCTGAGCCTCGCGATCGCGGCGGCGGGGCTGAGCACCGATTTCCGCGAGCTCCGCCGCCTGAGCCTCCGCCCCTTTCTCATCGGTTTCGTCGCCGCGGCCGTGGTGGGGCTCGTCAGCTATCTGCTCGTAACGGTTTCGGCCACTGCGATCGCAGTGCATGTACCGGTGTGAGACCCGCAGGCAGGAACGGCCGGAGCGGGGTATGCCGCCCGACCGCGGGAGCTTGACCTCGCAAGTGGGCCATGAGATAATCTCCAAAAGTTCAAATCACGGGGGCGGTATGGGCGGTCGGAATATACAGGATCCCGGGACGTACTTCGAGCAACTGACCCAGAGGGTAAGCCGCCGTTTCATCCTGGTGCTCGGCGGGGCGGTCGCGTGTCTCTTCCCGATCTTTCTGTTCGTGGTGTCGAATGTCCCCGCGGCTGTGGGGGCCGGCGTGGCGCTTGTGGTCGCGGTCGTCAGCCTCCTGCTTGTTCTCAAAGGACAGACCGGGATCGGAAACGCCATATTCTTCGCGACGCTCCTGTTGATCGTGTATGGGGTCGGCTACGCCAGCCTCCGGGCGCCGCAGGAGTATCCCGCGGCCCTCATATCGGTCGTTGGGCTACTTCTGGTGGTCATTACTCCGTCGGGGATTCTTGTTGCGGCGTGGTACCCGATTGTGGCTACGCTGGTCTCGGCGGCTGTAATCAGCGCCCTGGCCGTAGCGAGCGGTATCGAATCCCTGACCGGCCGGGTACCGCTGTTCGCGGTCGTCTTTCTCTTTCACGGATCCGTGGCGTACGTCATCAGCATCATCACGCGACGTCTGGTGGCGGCCGCGGCGGCGGAGAACACGGCCAGCCGCGAATCGGCCCGCAACCTGCACAGCCTCGTGCAGCGCATGTCCGAGCTCCGGGAGCCGTTGGACAGGGGGCGCGAGGACGTTCGGGCCCAGCTCGAAGGCATCGCGGAGATCGTTCGCGTCTATGCTGAAACGACGGGCAGCGTTCACGAGGGGGCCGGGCGCATCGCCGGACAGCTCGAGAGCTCGGAACTGACCCTCGGAGAGGTCAGCGGAGCGGTCGACGAGGTCCGCGGGCGGCTCGCGACGCAGGGTGAGCTCATCACGCAGACCCGGAGCTCTCAGAGAGACTTGCAGGATTCTCTGCGTTCCGGGGCGGAAACCGTCTCCGAAACGAGAGCTATCGCCGACGAGCTGGAGTCTGCCGCCAATCAGGGGGCCGAGAACGTCTCGGCTCTGCTCGCCGTTATCGGCGAGCTCGAGCAGCGGCAGGATAGCCTCAGCGAGGCAAACGCCGTCATCGGGAAGATCGCCGCGCAAACGAACCTTCTCTCGATGAATGCAGCGATAGAGGCGGCGCATGCCGGTGCCGCGGGGCAGGGCTTTGCCGTGGTGGCCGACGAAGTGCGCAGTCTCGCGGTGGACGCAAATGCCCGATCGAAGGAAATATCATCTCTCGTAAAGGAAATGAACGCCTCGATCAAGGCGGGCGTGGGACGAGCGGAGAACACCCGGGGCTCCCTCAACGGGATCCTCGAAAGCGCGCGGCGCGTCCGCGACGCGATGCAGGAGACCGGCTCTCGTATGGATGAGTTTCTCGACTTCGGATCGCGGCTCGACACCGACATGGCCGGACTGGAGGAGACCACGCGGCACATCACCGCGCACTCGGACGCTGAGGCCCGTGTGTTCGCCGAGTACGAAGAGTCCTTTCGGATTCTCAGGGGCCTGATCGAGGCCATCTCTGCCGAGATTCAGGAGCTCAATCGACACAACGAGACCGCGGCGGAGATCCTCTCGAGACTTGACGGTCTGCGCGAGGAAACCGCGAAAACCGACGCGCACGTGTTCGCCCTCATCGAGGAATCGCTCGCTATCGGCGACAGCACCGGCGGTGGGAACACGTCCCCGTGATTGCACCGGCGTTGGCGCATTTGTAGGATGGGGCGCATGCAGCCCGACCGCTACATCGATACCGACCGCGAGTTCCGTTCCTGGTTGGGGACGATTCCCGCCGACCAGCCCGCAATCGCCGTTGATATCGAGGCGGAGTTCAACCTCCACATATACGGGGAGCATTTCTGTCTGTTGCAGGCCTTCGACGGCAGGAGGGCCGTTGCCGTGGATCCGCAGTCGGTGTCGATCGAGCTCATCAGGGACTTCCTCGAGAGCAGGGACCGGCTCAAGATCACATACGATTGTTCGAGCGATCGCCTGCTCCTGTTCAGGAACCACAGCATCCTGATGCGCCCGGTCATCGACCTCCGTCCCGCGGTGAAGCTGCTCGGGTTTCAGAAGCAGGGTCTCGGGGCGGTGCTTCAGCAGGTGCTCGGCATCGCCCCGGCGCGTGAGAAGGAGCGGTTCCAGCAGTACGACTGGACCAAACGCCCGATCAATGCGGAGGCGCTTGCCTACGCCGTCGACGACGTCGTGCACCTGTACCGCCTGCATGACGAGCTTCTCTCCAGGATAACCGGCGCCGGTCTTCTCGACCGCTTCCTCCTGGAGAACTTTCGGCTGCAGGATCACGACCCCGATACGGATCGCGAAGCAGGGGTGTTGCGCCGCGCCCGCAAGCAACGCCTCGCGCCGCGGCAGCAAAAGCTGCTCGAAGCCCTGCACGCCCGCCGGGAGGCCGTTGCCCGGGAGGTCAACCTGCCCCCGAATACCGTGTATCCGAACCGCGATCTCCTCAGCGTGGCCGTCGGCGAGCGCGCGCCGCGGCAGGCTCAGCGGTCGCGGAACGTGCCCCGTGATGCCTTCGAAAGGCTCGTCCGCGAGCTCGAGGACATCGTAGCCCGCTCATAGCGACCCCGCCCGGATACGACGGTGCTGGACTTCCCAACGAGTCGCGCAACAGGACCGCAGTGAACATCACCTTTACACGGCGGCAGCTGATCTCGAGGTCGCCCGGGTGTGTGAGCTTGCACTGTTCCCGTACATGTTTTAACCTGATTCTAACATAGTTTTACTGTGCCAGTTGAATGAGAAGGAATAATGAGAATGGACAGAATAATGGGAATCATCCTGCTGCCGGCAGAACAGCTGATCAACGTCCTCATTTCGATGGTCCTTGCAGTGGTGCTCGGCCTCGTAATTGCCGCAGTGTACCGGTACACGCACCGGGGCATGAACTACGAGAGCGGTTTTCTATCGACCCTGGTTCTGCTGGCTCCGATCGTTGCCATCGTGATGACGTTCATTCAGGGTGATCTGGTTCTATCGCTCGGTCTGGTCGGGTCTCTGGCGATTATCCGTTTTCGGACACCCATCAAGGATACCCGTGATATGGCGTTTCTGTTCTGGGTTATCGCCATCGGTCTCGGAACAGGCACGCTCAACTGGACGGTGTCCGCACTGGCCACGCTCTTTCTCGCCGTGGTGACATCGTCGTTCTATCTGGTGAAATACGGCGCGCCGCTGCATGCCGAGTATATCCTTGTCATTTCCGGGAGTGCACCAAACGCCCAGGATGTGGTGGATCGCGTCGTCCGCAGGCGGGAGGCAAATGTTCAGCTGCGGAATCACGAGATCCGGGGTGAAGACTGGGAACTGACCTACGAATTGCGATTTGCTCGGGAAAAAGAGGCCGGTGTGCGACAGGTCGTGAAGGACCTTCAGGACATCGCCGGTGTGGCTAAGGTTTCCCTCCTCACGCCGCAGCTCGCGCTGCCGATGTGACGGTGATCGCATGAACGGTATCGCACGGTTCGAACGAAAGTATCTGCTGAGCCTCGACGAGTACTATCGGTTACGAAACAGAATTGTCCCGTTCGCGAAACGAGACCGCTACTCCCGCCGCGCCGGCGGCTCCTACCGGGTTCGAAGCGTCTACTACGATACCCGCGATTATCGCGCCTGGTACGAGAAGGAAGATGGTGATTTCGGACGAATCAAGCTCCGTATCCGCGCCTATACCGAACGGTCGGAGCACTGCGATACCGTCTCCGTCGAGATCAAGACAAGGCGAGGCAACGCTATGGTGAAGTACTCGACGCGGATAGATGCCGATGAGTACCGGGAGTTCGTGAGAAGCGGGAACTGGCCTTCCCTCAGCGATAGCACAATCAACGAGTTCGAGCGGCTGCGGCGGGTTCGTCAGCTTGTTCCGGTCTGCCTTGTACAGTACCGTCGCGAAGGGTTTGCCGCTCGCGACGGCTCGCCGGTGCGGCTGACCTTTGATCACGATGTTGAAAGCGCGCGGTCGTCGTGGCTTTTCCCCGAGTCGCCCGTTCTGAATCCTCATCGTCCCAGGCGAACGATCTTCGAGGTAAAGACGCGGGCCGGCGAGCCCGACTGGCTCCGAGCCGTTATCAGGGAGCACACTCTCAAACTGGCGGCGAACAGCAAATACTGGCAGGGGATCGAAATCATCAGACCCAATATGGTGACCCCCCGAGAGGCGGCACCATGAGACGACTGCGCCGATTGCTGGTGGGATGCGTCCTCGGTCTCGTTGTCTTGACCGCCGGATACTGGATACTCACATTGCTGGTCGGGGAGTCTCCCTTTCGGGACGAAGGGCTGGAGGCGGCGGTGCGGGATCAACTCGGGACCCGCGGAAGCTACATACCCCCGAGCGAACTCGAGGGACTCGCCGAGCTGGATGCGTCGGAACGGGGCATCGAATCTCTTGAGGGTATCGAAACCCTCCCCAACCTGCGACGCCTGGATTTGGGCCGCAACCGAGTGGCAGATCTCGGACCCATTGCTGCGCTGCCCCGATTGGCCGCGCTTGATGTAAGAGACAACTACATCGCCGATCTCGAGTCGGTCAATATGGACAGCCTGTCGGAACTCTCGGAGCTCACGGAACTCATCCTCCGGAATAACCGTGAATCCGCTCACCCGGAGGAGCCCGACAATATCGAGCGTATTTCGGATATCGGGGTCCTGGCTGAGTTTCCCGCCCTCGAAGTCCTTGATCTGCGGAACAACCACGTGGAGGATGTTTCCGCCCTTTCCGGTCTCGAAACGTTGCGGATACTGGACCTTCGGGGAAATCGGCTTATGGAAGACGCCGTCGAAGCACTCGGGTCCCTTGAGCGACTGGAGCACCTGAACCTCAGAGATAACGATTTGCGGGATATCGACGCCCTTTCCTCCCTGGTACAGTTGGAATATCTCAATCTCCACTCCAACCACAGAATTGATTCCATACTACCCATCGCCCCCCTCTCCGGGTTGAAGACTCTTGTGCTCCGGGGTGTTCCGGTTGGCGAGCAGGCGGGAATCCTCCGGGAGATGGTGAACCTCGAACGGCTGAATGTCCGTGATACGGGAATCCGGGACGTGAGCGTCCTGGTTGATCTCATGGAGCAGGGAGCGCTGCAGGACCGCCCGGAGGACGATGTTTTTGCCGAAGTGGATATCCGCGAGAATCCTTTAGGACCGCCGGAGGCGTACCGCGCTCTTGAACCGTACTGGGACAATATCGCCGTACGCCATCCCGAGGAATTGCCGGAATGACCGGTTCACGGGGCGTGCGAGCCGACCCGGCACGCGGAAGCCCGCCGGCGGTGCCGACGTTGCTCTGTCTCTGCGCGCTGTTCCTTGCGACACTCGGCGGCTGTTCCCCGGACGGCTCAGGCGGCGATTCGCCTCCGGACGGTATTGTTCGCATCGACTTCAACGAGTATCGGGGCACTCTCGAGACCCTCCCCGAGGGGCTCTCCGTGAGCGGCGAGAACGGCGACGGGGTTCCCGTCGGCGGGGACTACTATGCCTTCACCGGAGTCAACAGTATAGAGCGTGACGACGAGTTCGACGGGTTCGGCGCGTTCACGGCGACGGGGGAAGAGTACTCCTTCGGCATTCGGGAGCATGGAGACGTCGACCTCAGGGACTCCCGGCTTTTTCTCGAATACGAGAATCGGACGGAACGGACCGTCTACGGTTTTCGCATCAGCTACGATGTGGAAACCTGGCGTGCAGGAGAACGCGATAACCGGATACGTCTCAAGTATCACACCCGGACCAAAGGCTTCGGGTCTATCGACGACATCGTTTCCACCTCGAATCCCGTCGATGTGGGAAACGACACCCGAGAACCCGGTGCCGTCATCGACGGTTCACGACCGGAACACCGAACGACCGTAGAGCTTGCCTTCCACTTTTCCGAGCTTCGAGGCATGGCCACGGAAGGGCTCGACAAGTTCTCCCCGCTCGAGCCGGGGGAGCGTGGCTACCTGCGCTGGCAGTACTCCAACGACCGAGTCACCGAAGGGTCGCAGCGGAGCGCCCTTGCAATCGATAACCTTCGGGTGGAGCCGCTATTTGCCCCCAGCTCCCCGGACGACGGTTCCGAGGGCGCGGATACCGAGCCGCCCCTGGCGCCAATGACGTTTCAGCGTCCCGCGGGCTTCTACGACGAGCCCTTCGATCTGGAGCTGTCCAGCAGTCTTCGGGACCCCCGCATCTACTACACGACCGACGGGTCCACACCGGACCCCGAATTCGTCATGACTGATCGGGAATGGAGGGAACTGCCGCGCGAGACACGTCGACGTACCTTTGAGTACGAGAGTCCGATCAGTCTCCGGGACCTGGTCGGCCGGGAGAACGATATCGTTCTCGTGCCGACCACCGCCAGGGAGGGCATGATCGGGTGGCAAGCACCAGCTTCCGAAGTCCCCAGGGTTGCTGCGATCCGGGCTGCAGCCGTCGGTGACCATTCACGGTCCGCGGTTCGTAGCGCCACGTACCTTCTGCCGAATCACGGAATGGAGCACCATGAGCTGCCGGTGTGGAGCATACAAACGGAGCGGGGAAACTTCTTTGATCCCGACCGCGGGATCTACGTGCCCGGAAGCGATGAGCCCCGGGTCAACTACTTCCGGCGCGGAACCGAGTGGGAGCCGGTGGTCCACGCCGAGTTCTTTGAGCGGGATCGCACCCGCGTGATCGCCCAGGATATCGGTATCCGGATACACGGAAACTACACGCGGAGCTTTGCGCAGAAATCCCTTCGACTGTACTCACGCGCCGAATATGGTCCCGGGCGGCTGCGACACCGCTTCTTCGATTCCAGGGATCTGGATGACTACAACAGGCTGCTTCTGAGAAACGGTGGTAACGACTGGCTCGGAGGCATGCTCAGCGATCCCACCCTTCATACCCTGGTGCAGCACCTGCCTATAGATACGCAGCACTATCGCCCCACCGTAGTCTATCTGAATGGAGAGTACTGGGGCTTGCACAATATGCGGGATCGGCATGACCAGCACTATCTCGAGACCGTCTACGGTGTTCCCCGGGATGAGGTCGTGATCGTTGAGATCGAAGGACTTGTCAACACCGGACAGTGGGATGACGAGGGCGAGATCTACGAGCCGTACATCGAGTTCCGGGATCGTGTCTCGACGGGTGAAATCTCCGGCTGGGATGGGTTGAGCAAAGAGATGGCCCTGAGTGAATACATCGACTATCTCTTCGCCGAGGTCTACGCGGGAAACTATGACTGGCCTCAGAACAATATTCGTTACTGGAAGTACATCGGTCCGGACAAGAGCGAGACGGAGGGCCCCCGGGACGGTCGGTGGCGCTGGCTTCTCTACGACGTGGATTTTACCTTCGGCCACCAGTTGTCCACCACCTTCGACATGGTAGAGTGGACCTTCGGGTATACCGAGGATCACCCGTTTCTGCAGGAGGGGAGGCGGGAAGACGAACAGGACCGGTTCGAGCTGAATCATCGGATCATCGATTCCGATGAAGTGCGCCGGGAGCTGCTGCAGCGCTTTGCCGTGCATCTGGCCACGACGGCCCGGGAGGAACGGGCGGTCGAACTGATCGACCGGCACACCGAAGCGATAGAGTCCGAGATGCCGCGGCAGATCGCCCGCTGGAACAGTCCCGGATCGATGGAGGAGTGGCGGGATGCGGTCGACGATATGTACGACTTTGCCCGGCGCCGTCCGGGAATTCTGCGGGAGCACCTCGAGGACTTTTTCGAAGAGGTTACCGGGACGGCGAAGCTGACCGTGGAGGGACTATCCGCAGAGTCGGACGTAACGCTTCACACCGTCGAGCTGGCGGATGAAACCCCGGGAGTGAGCATTCAGGACGGCAGCTGGTCGGGTGTACTTTTCACCGGTGTCCCGATCACCCTGGAATCGCGGGGCGTGGATCTGAAGGAAGCGACGTTCGATCGGGAGGGAGCCGTCGAAATCCTCGAGCAATCGCCCGAGAGGCTCTCGTTCTATCTCTCAGAACCTACTGCGCTTTCTCTTCCCCGGAGAGAACGCTAGCCTCGGTGGCTATCAGGCTATCGGGACCCCGGACGTCCAGTGCCGCGAGCATCGCCCCGTTGAGCAGGGTGTTGTCGACGACCTCCCCACACTTCTCCGCCCCGACCCCCGCCGCAAACAGCGGTACATCTGCAGCGGTGTGCCCGTTCGTCGACCAGCCGACCGTCGGAATAACGCCTTCTCCGGCTCCATCGGTGACGCTCAGTCCGCCGGTTTCGTGGTCCGCCGTTACCACCAGAAGCGTGTCATCCTCGAGGAGGGGGTGGTTCAACAGCATTTCCACTACTGCGTCCAGCTCCAGGACCTCAGGAATAAGGCGCTCGATGTCGTTGGCATGGCCGGCATGGTCGATTCGGGCTCCTTCAATCATCAGAAAGAATCCCTCGTCCCCGGCCGCGAGGAACTCCACCGCCCGCTGCGACATTTCCACCAGTCCCGGCATTTCCGCCGGTCTTCCGTCGGAGAGATACGGCAAGTGTCCGTCCCCGAAGAGCCCGGCGAGCCTGTCGCTCGCGGTGAGCGCGCGCATCTGCGAGGAGAGCTCGTGGCGGTCCGTCACCACCGTGTATCCCGCCTCTGCGACGTTGTCGGGATCCATCCCGTAGCCGCCGCCGCCGAGAATCACATGGGGGCGTGAGCGGGTGAGGTAGTCCCGGGCGATACCGCCGTAGTCGAGGCGACTGCGCACGTGAGCGCCGAAGGCGGCGGGTGTGGCGTGGGTCGTAAAGGCCGTTGTCACCAGGCCGACACGCCAACCCCGTTCGGTAAGGTCCTCGGTGATCGTCGGGAGATCCGCGCCGTCGCCGGGAAGTCGCACGCCGACGGCACCGTTCTCAACCTTGACCGCCGTTGCCAGGGCCGTGCCGGCGGCGGCGGAGTCGGTAACCCGATGGGACGCGCTATGTGTTGCGACCTCGGAATACACCGGCAGACTCTGAAGCGCCAACCCCTCTTCCGTGCCCGTCTTGTAAAGACTCGCCGCCCGGATCTGTTCCGCTCCCATGCCGTCACCAATAACGAGGATAAGCCTTCGGGCTCCACCGGGAACGGGCTCCAACTCCTCCGGAGCTACCTGCACCACTTCCGGGTGGAGATCCTCCTCCGATTGTTCCCCCGTAGTCACCGGCTCGGAGTCCAGCGTGCAGCCGCCGCCGAGGAGAAGGAGAGCCAGGAGTGTCAGAAAAAGGAGCGGACGGAATCGGTCGAAGTCGAAGACAGGCGTGGCGGATGTGCTCACCGATGGTTCCTTTTGGGCACGGTCCCCCGCAGGGGAGGGAGCGCACAGCGAATGTACTCCGGGATTGTATCACACTCATTGCTTCCGGGCGAGCACTCCGGTCTCGATATCGTTCCGTTGATGCAGGTGCGAAAACTCGTGTTGAGGGAGGATGCATTGTGTCCGACGCTGTATACGACGAAAAAGCTTTGCATAAAAGTAAAGTTCGTCTATTATGGCGCGCATGAGAGAAATGATGCGCCATGGTCCGGGGCGGATCTATCTGATCGCGCTCCTGCTCTCCATCGTCGTGTTCATCGCGGCCCTCTTCATGGGGGTCACTGAACTGACCTCGGCGGGCGAGCCCGTCGTCCTGTTCGGATGGATGACGATGCCCCTCGTAATCGGTGTCCTGTTCGTTATCTTCTGGCTGGTTGCGTACCTCATCTATTTCTTCTTCTTCTGGCCGTATCGGTAGGAGCTCCACATGGTAACAGCGATTGTTGCACTCGCGCTCTTCGGCGCGGTTATCGTTCTCATGGCGGTCTACGGCTATCGGATTTCGGCCAAGACGGCCGAGGATTACATGCTCGGCGGTCGCACGATCGGTGTCGTGGTCATGTTCTTCTTCG
>CAZWNS010000049.1:14356-20439 GCA_964635245.1 uncultured Spirochaetaceae bacterium | reverse complement strand
CGTTTCCACCTCCACCTCCGTCCCCTCGCCGGCGGCGTTCACCGCGACGATGACGGAGCCGGCGGCTTCTCCGGCGGCGGCCCAGGCGGTGCCGGCGCCGCCCTCGCCGCCTGCGCCCGCGGTGCCGCCGTTCCCCGTGCCGGTGCCGCCGTCCCCCGTGCCGCCCGGCGCCGTCCGCTCGAATACCAGCGTCGTGTGGTCCACGTGGAGCCGGCGATAGCCGCCGACCCGGAGCGCGGGGTGCTCGAGGCGCAGGGCCTGGAGCTCGGCGAGGTGATCGCGGAGGCCGGGGTCCGACCTGTCGATGTCCTCCCAGCGGGGACGGAGGTCGCGATCGCTCCCGTCTCGGCGGACGCCCCTCCGGCCGTACTCGCTTCCGTAGTACACCGACGGAATGCCGGGCATGGTCATGAGCAGGGCGTAGAGCGGATAGAGGTGGCCGGGTTCTTCGAGCAGCGAGGCCACCCGATCCACGTCGTGGTTGTCGGCGAAGTTGTAGAGGAGCATGCCTTCGTAGATGCCGCCGGGGGCGAACTGACGGGAGAGCGAGTGAGCGATCTCGAAGAAGTTCCGGTCGTTGTGTGAGGACCACAGACCCTTGTAGCACTCGTAGTTGGTGGCGCTGTGCAGGCGGTCGGGCGCCACGAGCTCGGTGTAGTCGCCGTGGATGGCCTCTCCCATCAGCCAGAACCCTTCCCCGCCGAGATCCGCGGCCACCGCCTCGGTGCGCTCGCGAAGGGCCCGCATGAAATCGGCGTTCAACAGGTAGGCCACGTCGAGTCGAAGGCCGTCGATGCCGAGGCCCCGCATCATCCACTCCACCGCCCCGAGGAGGTGCTCGACCACATCGGGGTTGGTCAGGTCGAGGGCGACGAGCTCGTCGTTTCCCTCCCAGCCGTGATAGACGAAGCCGTCGCCGAAGCGGTTGTCGGCGGAGAAATCCACGCCCCGGAACCAGCTCCGGTAGGCCGACTGCTCACCTTCCTCCCGCAGTTTGCGGAACGCCCAGAAATCGCGGCCCACGTGATGGAAGACGCCGTCGAGGATGACGTGCATCCCTGCCTCGTGGATGCGCTCCACCAGCCGTGCGAGGGCCGCATTGTCGCCGAGGCGGCGGTCGGTGTGATAGTAGTCGGCGGTATCGTAGCCGTGCCTGCTCGACTCGAGCACCGGGCCGAGGTAGATCGCGTTACAACCGGTTGCGGCGATCTCGCCGAGGGCATCGCCGATCCGCGCGAGGCGGTCGGGCGCGCCTCCCGCGCCTCCCGCGCCTCCCGCGTCGGCGCCCGGTCCCATGCCCTGCCCCGGGGCGGGGTTTTCGGGCTCCGCGCCGCAGAAGCCGAGCGGATAGATGTGATAGAAGAATGCGTCCTGCCACCAGTGTTTCATATCAAGCGTTCCTTTTCCCTGTTCAGGAGATTCAGGAGATTCACGAGTAGATGCCGTGTGAAAACTGATGCATCACCCGGAAGGCCGGCGCCTCATCGCGGCCGATTCTGCCCTCCAGCAGCAGAAAGCTGTAGGTGAACACCGTGCCGAGAAAGGACGCCGCATAGGGCTCCTCGCGCCCACGCATGTTGCCGTGGTCCTTCGCAGCCTCCCGAAAGAGCCTGCGAAGCCGCTCGAAGAGGCGCTCGTAGTAGGGCCGCACGGCCGCCCTCGCCTCACTCTCCTCGGGCGCATACTGCAGGGAGAGCAACAGCCGCATGAACCGCGGTCGCTCCTGCGTGAAGCTCAGAAACACCTCGACGATCTGCTCGAGACTCGCCGGCACGTCACCGTCGTATGCGAGTGCCGGCTCGAGGCGGGTTTCGAGCTCAGCTACGTGGATCGACAGCACGGCGTCGATCACGCCACGCTTACTGGAGAAGTAGTGATAGAGGGTCGGCTTCGTGACCCCCGCGCGCGTGCAGATCTCCTGCACCCCCACCGAGTCATACCCGCGGGCGGCGAAGAGCTCGAGCGCGGCCTCTGTAATCTGCGCCCCCGTTCCCATCACAACCAATATACCGAACGGTATAGGCCATCGTCAAGCCTGGAGGCAGCCGGCCTCCCGGGCCCAGGCAAGAACCCGGCTCCCGCGCAGGGGGCGGGCGAAGTAGTAGCCCTGCATGCGCACCGGGCCCATGCTGCGCGCCAGCTCCGCCTGCTCGGCGGTCTCGATGCCCTCGAGCACCACTACCATGTCGAGATCGAAGGCGAGGTGTACGAGGGTCCGGAGCGTGCGCTCGTCGCCGTCCGACTCCACCGCACGGGCGACGAACGAGCGGTCGATCTTGATGATGTCGACGGGCAGGCGATTGAGGTAACTGAACGCGGAGTAGCCCGAGCCGAAATCGTCGAGCGCGAAGCGCACTCCCGTCGCCCGCAGGCGTTCGATCTGGGCGACGGCCGCTGCGGGATTCCGCATGACCGAGCTCTCGGTGATCTCGAAGACGATGGAGCCGCGTTCGAGCCCCACGCGATCGAGCACCTCCTGCACGGTATCGACAAGGGAGTCGTCCTCGAACTGCCGCGGCGAGAGGTTGATGCCGACCCGCGTCCACGGGCCTCCGGTCTCCATCCAGCGTCGGAGCTGTGACATCGCCTCTTCCATCACCCAGTACCCGAGTTCCCGAATCGCGCCGGTGCGCTCGGCAATGGAGACGAACTCCGCCGGGTTGATCCACCCGTACACCGGATGATTCCACCGGGCGAGACTCTCGAGTCCCACAAGCTCTCCGTGCGGGCCGATGAGAGGCTGGTAGTGAAGCTCGAGGTCGCCACGCTCGATCGCCCGGGGGAGGCTGTGCTCGATATCCATGCGCCGCATGGCGGCGGCATTCATCTCCTCGGTGAAAAAGCGATAGTCCTCCCCGTCCGCCTTTGCGGCGTACATGGCGATATCGGCGTTTGCGAGCAGGCGCTCACGGTCGCGGCCGTCGTGGGGGTAGACGGTGATACCGACGCTCACCCCCAATCTCATCTCGTAATTGTCGATGGATTGCGGTCGGCTGATGTGCTCGACGATCTTGGCGGCGACCTTCGCGACTTCCACGTCGTCCTTTACGTTGGTGACCACCACGAGAAACTCGTCGCCGCCGAGGCGATAGCAGTGGTCGGTGCGCCGGATGGCATCCCGCAGCCGGGCCGCGGTCCGGGTGAGAATCGTATCGCCGGCTGCGTGGCCGAACCGGTCGTTTATGTCCTTAAAGTCGTCCAGGTCCAGAAAGAGGAGCGCCCAGTGGTCACGGTCATCCTGGCGCCGTGAGCTCCCCAGCAACCTGTCGAGCTGCTCGCCGAAGGCGGTTCGGTTCGGAAGCCCGGTGAGCGGATCCTGGTACGCGAGGCGCCGCATTTCGGTCTCCGCGCGCTTTCTGCCTCTCATGTCGGTGAGCACAAAGACATACCCGTCGACATGGCTCGCGTCCGGCCCCATCCACGTACCGCTTCCCTCGAGCTCCACCAGGGACCCGTCGCAGCCCGGCACGCTGGTCTCGAACACCAGCGGCTCGAGCCGGCGCGCGGCGTCTCCGATGCGATTCTGCAGGCGCTGCAGCTCGCTCCGCGGTACGAGACCCGCAGCCTTCGAATGGATGTCGCCCTCGGGGCACCCGAGCAGCTTCGCGACCGCGGCGTTCACGTACTCCACCTCCCCGGAGGGCGTCAACACGACCATCGCGTGAGGCGAGGCGTGCAGGATGGCGCGGAATCGCTCCTCGGAGCTCGCCAGGCTGTGGCGCATCACCCTGATGTTCCGGTTGGCAATGACCAGCACCGCCAGCGAGAAGCCCAGAAAGCCGAACTCGGCCACGAAGGGCATCGTATCGAAGACGAGGTATTTCGCCCCGAGATCGTAACAGCCGAGAATCGTCCACCAGGCGAATCCCAGCAGAAAGATCACCGCGGGACGCGAACCCTCACGGGCACGCCGCAGCCACACCGCCATCAGGAGGATCGCGGTGGCAAGGATATAGCCGAGCACCGGCAGTGCGAGCGGTCCGGGAACTCCGTCGACATAGGGGGCGGAGAGCACGGCAAAACTGAGTACGCGTCGCGCCGGCGCGACGATCCACGGCGAGAACCACACGAGGATGACGAGCACCGCGTTCACACCGAGCAACACGGACGGCACGCGGCGCCGTCTGGTCGGACGCCATGCCGAGGTGAAGATGAAAGACAGGCCGAGAAGAACGATGAGCGCGGAGTAGCGGATGCGCTCGCTTACCACCGTCACCGCAAGCCCGTCGGAGTTCATCTGCAGAAAGGCCCCGAGCGCAAATACCGCCGCGTCGAGCGAGATGGCCCCGGCCCACAACCGCCACCGGGCGCCGCGGTCGAGCACGTACTGCCACAGCGACCACACTGAGAAGAGCACTGCGCTGACCGCAACGGCAAAGGAGCCGAGTGAGAAGGGCACGACCATGGAATACACAGTGAAACCCGTCACGGCCCGCTGTGTCAAGGTCCAAAACGTCTAAAACCCGTTATTTTAGCTCGTCGGCCATCGCCCTGAAGACCGAGAGGGAGTCCGCAAGTCCCCCGGGGCGATAGCGGGCAGGCCACAGTGCGGCGAAGCGTCCGGCGAGATCCTCAACGCGGCCGCGAAGCTGTGTGCGTCGTTCGGCGGGCAGCATCCCGACCTCTATCGGTCCGCCGCCGCGCACGCCGCTGCGAGGCTCCTCCGCGAGTGCACGGCTGAAGTCCGCGGCGTAGGAGAGAAAATCCACCGTAAAGGCGAGCTCCTCACGCAAGAGCGAGCCGCTCCCCGCGGCCGCACCCGTCCGGCCCGAGCCGGAAAGCTCCGCCACCGCGGAGCGGGCCCGCTCGATCGCCGGAACGAGCCTGCCCCGGTCTCTGTCGGCGGCCTCCGCGAGGCCGGCGCGGTAGTAGGGGCGCAACGCGGGCAGGGCCGCGGCCGCCGACAGCGTTGCGTTGTGGAGGCTGATGGGCTCGGCGAGATAGACGTCTCCGAGCTCGAGGACCGCGCGGGCGGCCGCTGCCGCCGCCTCGCCTGTGAGCTCTTCCCCGCTCGACACGAGGGTGGCGGTGAGGGCCGCCTCGATGTCGCAGTCGACGTTCCGCTCCACGTCCCACGCTACCGCGGCCGCGAACACCAGGCCCGGCCATGCGACGGGAAACTGCTGCAGGTGCCCGTTGTCGCCCCAGTCCGCGATAAGCAATCCGTCCGCCCCGCGCGTCACGGCCGCCCGCGCCGCACGTGATATGTTCTCCCGGGCGTTTGTCCACCGCCCCGAAATCGAGTTCCAGGACGACGTACCGGCGCACACCACATAGTCGTGATCCGCGGCGGCGAAAAGGGCGGCCTCGTCGTCGAAGGGATGCTCGCTCTCGTAGCCCCAGTCTATGACCATTGCGTCCCGGGGAAGCTCGGGGATGAGCTCCGGATGCGCCAGGATACTGTCGCCGTAGAACAGCATGCGCGCGTCGCGCTCCGCGAGCAGCCGGTGGATATCCAGGAGGAAGTCGAGGTACACCCGCCCGTGCCCGCGTTGCGCGCACAGCGGCCGGCTCCGTCCCCGGCAGAGCTCCCACGGCTCGTCACCCCCCACGCTCACCATGCGGCTCGTGAAATTGGGGAGGAGCTCGTCGTAGAGCCCGGCCAGAAAATCCCGCGTTTCGGCAACCGCCGGACTCAACGTCGAACCCCACGGCCGACGGACGCCCCACGGGTCGGTGAAGCCGCCGGGGGATTCGGCGAGGTGATGGTATGCCGGGTGCCGCAACCAGCGCTCCATGTGGCCGAAGGAGTTCTGATTGGCTACGAGCTCTATGCCGCGCTCCCGGCAGTACTCATCGAGCTCCCGCACCTGCGCGGGCGTCATCGGACTCGCCTCGCGCCACACCTCCGGGTGCGCCTCATAGGCAAACGTGTGCTCGGTGTAGAGCTGCAGGTGATTGATCTTGAGGCGTGAAAGACCGTCCACGGCGGCACAGAGGGTGTTCATCGTCGGCACGCGGTTTCGGCTGATGTCGAGGTGCACCCCGCGCACCCGGAGGTCGGGCCGGTCGTCGATGCGGCATAGCGGAAGCCGCGCCGGGGCTTCGTGTCCCTCGAGCTCCGCCGCTGCGTCGAATCCCGC
>CAZWNS010000049.1:0-14256 GCA_964635245.1 uncultured Spirochaetaceae bacterium | reverse complement strand
GAAGCCGCGCCGGGGCTTCGTGTCCCTCGAGCTCCGCCGCTGCGTCGAATCCCGCGGCCAGCCCACGCAGGGTCTGCACGCCGTTCCATCGTCCCGCCGGGTCACCCCAGGCAAGACGAATATCCCGCCGGCCGATCTCGAGGCGGTATCCCTCCCGCGGGAGCGCGGAATCCTGCAGCAACCGCACGCCGGGCAGCGAGTCGGTGCCGATCCGTGCGCGCTCGAGGGCGCCGACGAGTCCCGGCGGCGCCGCGCGCTCCCGCCCGTCGAACTCCGCAGCGCGCGGCTCGGGGATGAGGATCGGCCGCGGGATCACACATCACCTTCCGGCACGACCGCGGAATACGCCGCAGCGAGCAGGAACCACGCGGCGTGCGGAATCCACTGCTCGCTCCACCGCCAGCGGTGAAGCGGCGAGGAGGCGTGCGGCTCCGGGAGAAAGGCGATGTCGTGCTCGTCGTCCACGCCTCCGGTGATACCGTTGCAGATACCGCCGGGAGCATTGGGGAACTCCGGCATGTACTCCGGGTTATTCCGCCCCACCCCGTCCATCATGCATGTATCGAAGGGATTGAGCCCGAGCACCCAGTTCATTTGGTCGCGGGCGTAGCTCCTGAGCGCCGCGGCGTTCACACCCCCCGTCGGAGGCTCGACGGCGGCAGCCCACAGGGCGGCCGCGGCCAGTGACGCCAGGCGGGCGTTCTCGCCCTGCCACCAGTAGCCGGTCTCGTTTTCGTGCGGAATGAAGAACGCCGCCCGCTCGGGCCCGGTGGGGCGCGGGCCGGCAGCTCCCGCGCCGGGGGCGACGCTCTGAACCCACTGACGCGCGTACCCGAAGGGGTTCGAAACTCCGGCGGTCACGGCGAGCTCGGCATCGAGGGCGCGCAGGGCCGGCGAGCGCGCGGTTCGGGCATCCGCATCCGCGCCGACCTCCGCGAAACGCAGGAGTGCCATCACCGGAAGCCCGGCTTCGGCGGCGTGGTAGTAGGGCCTGCCGCCGACCTCGGCGCCGTACCAGTGCGGAACGACCTCCGTCCCCGTCGGTACCGTCTCGGCGACCTCCGTCCCCGTCTCGGGGGTCCCGAAGCGCGTGCCGAGGGCCTCACATCGCCCGCGCGCCGCTTCGAGGTAGCCGGCCTCCCCCGTGGCGGCGTAGAGCTCGGTGGCGGCGAGAAGGCCGCAGTAGTCGTCTATGATGTTTTCGGTTGCGTCGTCGAGGTACGCCCGGTTGTGTCGCTCGAGATGCGCAAAGCCGCGACGCGCCGCCTGGAGGTAGCGTACCGGTCCGAACGCTCCGCCGATTCCAGCCGCCGCCGCCCGCGCGAGGGCGGCGACGGCCATTCCTCCGCCCTGCCTGAGTCCCGCCTGATAGTCTGCGCCGCGGTGGCCCTCCTGCGTGCGAAAACTGCTTATGATGCGGTCCTCGAGTTCTTTGCTCCAGCGGTCGAAGACGGTCACATAGAAATAGCCTGCCGGGTCCTGCATGCGTACGAGGAAATCCGCGCCCCAGGCGGCCTCCTCGCGCAGGCGCCGCTCCGCGAGGGCCGGACCGGACTCTCCGACCGCCGGAAGCACCTCTCGCGCCGCGAGCATCGCCCACACGGCCGCCGGGGTCTGCTGGGGGTTCAGGTAGTTCGCGTAGGAGAGATGGGAGAGGTACTTACTCGTGTCGCCGCTCGCGTCGAACCAGCCGCCGTGAACGTCGGCGCGGTCGTCTCTGTCCCCGTGGAATGCTGCGGCGCGATCATGCTCGTCCTCGTCCCCGCCGCTGCGCTGTCCCTTGAAATGGCAGAGCAGGTTCCAGAAGGTCTCGCGGTAGATGAGCCGCGGGGCGATCTCGAAGGGCTCGGAGAGGGCCGGCGGGGCGTTCGCGGGACGGACCTCGAGGCGATACCGGCCGGGAGTACGAACATCGGTGAACTCGAGGGTGAGAAACTCACCGCAACTCCACCGGTCGACCGGCCCCACCCATGCACAGGTGCCGGAGGCCGCCGTGGTACCATCATCCTCGCGCCTGAGCTCGAAGGTTACCTCCGCGTCGCGGAGATCGCCGTTGGGTCCCCGTGCGCCCGGCACCTGCACCACCGCCCGCTTGGCGGCATGGGAGTCATAGCCGACATGGTTGGTGAGAATACGCATCGTTGTCTTCAGCCTTTCAGGGCCCCGGCGGCGAAGCCCTTTGCGATTTGCTCGTGGAAGAACACGTAGAAGAGAATCATCGGCAGTGTCCCGATAACGAGGGCCGCAAACTGCAGCCCGAAGTCCCGCGTCAGGCCGGCGGCAAACGCGTTTATTCCTACCGGCAGGCTGCGCAACGCCCGCCGACTGGTCAGCACGAACACGAATACGAACTCGTTCCAGTTGTTGATGAAGCTGAAGATTACCATGGTCGCGGTGACGGGCCTGGCAACCGGAGCGATGATCCGGAGAAAAATCTGCATGTAGCTCGCCCCGTCGACCACCGCAGCCTGCTCCAGCTCGTCGGGGATGCCCTGTATGTAGGAGGTAGCCAGATACACCAGAAACGGCAGGCCGAATGCAATGTAGGGAATGATGACGCCGATCCGCGTGTCGTCGATTCCCAGCGACGTCTCGAGCACGAACAGCGGGACCAGTACCGAGTGGGGGGTCACCAGAAGCCCCAGGATGAAGAAGGCGTACACCGCGCCGGCCGCCCGGTACTTGAACTTCGCAAGCGCATAGCCCGCGGCTAAGGCAAAGCCGGTTGTGAAGGCCGTGGCCACACTGGTGTAGATGATGCTGTTGATGAAGTACAGCCCCAGATGGCCCCGCTCCCAGGCTATCGCGTAGTTGGGCCAGTGCAAGCTCTCCGGGAGGGAGAATACGTTTCTCACGATTTCCGGATGGGGTTTCATGGAACTGTAGAGAAGCCACAACAGCGGGGCAAGGGTCAGCAGCGCGAATCCGCCCATGACGATGTACGCGGGAATGCGCCACAGAAGCGGGAAGGCCTCTTCGCTTGCGGCTTTGGATGGTCCGGGCTTCGTCGTTGTGGCCGCCCCGGTGACCGTGGCCTGTATGGATGCCGTACTCATATCGTCGTCCCTCCCCGTGCTCACTCCGCTCCGTCCTCAGTCGTACCGCGCGGACAAACGCCGGTACGTCCATAGGGCCACACCGATCAGCCCGACGCTCAACACGATGATAACCATCGATACGGCCGATCCGAATCCGTACTTGTAGTAGCGGAAGGTGTTGAGGTACATGTAAATGGCGATGACCTCGGTGTAGTGCGCGGGCCCTCCGCCGGTGAATACCCAGATCAGGTCGAAGCTCTTCAAACTCCCGGCGATGGCGAATACAGCCGTGGTGAACACGATGCTCGTCATCTGCGGCAGTATGATACTCCACAGTATCTGTCGTTCGCCGGCGCCGTCTATCTTCGCGGATTCGATCATCTGCGGATCCAGTTTCTGCAGGTTGGCGATGAAGATCACCATGTAGAGCCCGGTGTACATCCACAGGATCACAAAGAGTATCGGCAGGATCGCCAATGCCCGGTCCTCGAAGATCCGGAACACGTACCGCGGGTTATCGGTAATGATCCGCACGAGCTGCGTCACGATGCCCGAGGAGGCAAAGACCCGGTTCCACAGAATTGCCACGACCACCGGTGAGATCGTGATGGGCAGAAAGATCATCGTCTCGAAGAATCCTTCGTGCCTCACCATTCGGCGGTAGATGATATAGGCCAGCACGAACCCGATGGGAAGCTGACCGAACACGGACACCGCCACAACCAGCATGTTGTTCCGCAGGCCGTGCAGGAAGACGCGGTCCGAGAACATTGTGCGGTACTGCTCGAGCCCCACCCACTCAGGAACCCCGAACCCCGACCACCGCGTGAAGCTCAGCCCGACGTTGAACACGATGGGAAAGATGATGACCGCCGCGTAGATCAGAACCGCCGGCGCGAGAAGTGTGAGAAAGGCGCGCAATCTGCTCGTTCCGATGGTGTTCATTGGTGCCCCCTGTTCGGGTGGTCCCGCGGGGCCCCGAAAGGCCCCGCGCTCAAACGGCAAAACCGTCCGCCCTGCGCCCGTGCAAGCTCACTCACGCGTCGCTTCGTTCTCTGCGATCCAGTCCTCGAAATTGTCGGCCACTTCCTGGGGTGTGAGCTCACCGAACATCATCTCCTGGAGCATCGGCTGTAGCTCGCCCATGCTCTCCTGACTGAGCTTCGCGTCCAGCACGTGACCTGCGGGGGTTTCCTCCACGAAATCGGTGAGCTTCTTCACCATCGGATCCGCGTCCTCGGGTACCGGCAGCTTGTACGCCGGCAGCGCGCCTTCGGCCTGCCGAATCTCCGAGCCTTCGGGTCCGGAATAGAACCAGATCCACTCCCACGCCGCGTCGGCCCTCTCTCCGCTGAGATCGGCATTCATACCGTAGCCGGTGCCGGCGACCATCGCCGTGGATGCCGCCTGTCCCTGGGTGTTGGGGACCTCGGGAAAGACGTTCAGGCTGTAGTAATCCTTCTGCTCATCGGTGAGCTCGCTCACGAGGTTGTTCACCCGCCAGCCGCCGTCGATGAAATAGACCGCGTCCTCGTTGACGAAGTCCGTGAGCGCGTCGCCGTATTCGGCGGTATTGATGCCGGGGGAGAACATGTCGTTTTCGGCAAGCGCCTGAATCACCTCGAGTGCCCGAACGAACTCCGGGTCCGAGAAGCTCGCGCTCCCATCCATGGCGTCCTCGAGCCAATCGATCCCGCCGGTTCGCTCCACGAGGGCGCTCAGCAGGCAGGACTGCATCTGCCAGCCGCCACCGTTGTCCATGGCGATGGGCGTGTGGCCGGCGTCGCGGATGGCCTCGCCCTGCTCGAGCAGCTCTTCCATCGTCTCGGGATAGCTGAGTCCCAGCTCGTCGAGAAGTCTCTCGTTGGTGAACATCACGTGTGTCGCGGTGACCTGCTCGGGAAGCTCGTAGATTTCGCCGTTCGGTCCCTGCGGCGCCATGGCGATGTCGAGGAACTCGTCCTCGTGCCCTTCGAGCCAGGGCCTGAGGTCCTTCGCCAGACCGTTCTGTGTCACCTGTCCGGTACGTTGTCCGGGCCAGAGGAACATAAGATCGGGGAGCTGCTCGGCCACGGCCATCGCCTGGAGCTTGTTGTGATACGCCTCGTCGAAGAGCTCGTCGATCTCCAGCTCGACGTTTGGATTCTGCTCGTAGAACCGGTCGAGCAGGACCTCCCAGGTCGCCACCTCCGACTCGTCGGTGACGTCCTGGTATTCGAGCATCGTGAGCGTCATCGTCTCACCATCGCCCCCATCTTCGCCCTGCCCTCCGGCAAAGAGCGAACCCATCGGCAGGGCCAGCATTGCCACCACTGCCAACACAAGAATCTTACGCATGGTAGATCCCTCCTTCATATTCCCGCCCCGCAGCCGCGGATAGCGGATATAGTGTGCGCATTCTAAACGCCGCCTGACGCGCGCTCCTGAGAACGCCGTCCCAGCCGCCCCTCCACCAGGGCAACGCCCGGTAGCAACGCGGTGTCCCATCCGTCCACCGCCGCCGCCACGCGCATGAGCTCGATATCCGCGAACATGCGCTCGAGGACCATCCCGGCAGCGCCGTAGGCAACCGCCCGCTCACGCAGCGAGGAGAACGCCGGCTTCGTGCTGACCCGATCCGGATAGGGCCAGTTCTCCTGAATGGCCTCATCGAGAACCCGCCGCACGTGGAGTCCCTCGAAATCCAGGTTTCCCCCGAGGAACACATGGCTGAGGTTGAACGTGTTCACGAACAGCGCCACGTGTTTGGAGAGCTCCCGCACGAACCGGTCCATCAACTGCGGGTCTTCGTCGATCCGGAACGCCTCGTCACGATTCAAGGAAAACTGCCCGAGGTGCTCGGGGCCGCGCAGGATCGAGCGAAACTCACCGGCGGAAAACTCATGACCGTAGTGGACGTTGCCCCCGAGAACGATCCCGAAGCCGACCGCCGTCTTCTCGTGTATGAGCTCGATGTTTTCCACGTCCCGCAGCTCGACCAGGCAAAACAAAAAATCCCGGAGCTCTTTGTGCCGATGGAAGGCCAACTCCCCCCAGGCGGAGGCGTTGGCGTCGTTCTCGATGAGAAAGGGCACATCCAGGGAGCCCGCCAGTTCCTCATACAGGTTGTGCGGGGTGTCGAGCTTCAGCGGAATCGAATACCGGATCTCCCCGGTGAACGGGTTGATGACTCCCGAAAGCCCCGCGCCGATACCGAGCAGTTGCAGGCCACAGCGCCGACGCTCCTCATCAACGCGGTCCACGATCTCGAGCACCCGTTGTGTGAGGTTGCCGCCGGCAATCTCCAGCTTCTCGAACTTGGAGAACACGATCTCCCCATTGAGGTCGACCGCCACGGCGGTATAGGACTCCGGACGCAGCTCGATTCCCAGGACGCAGCCGAAGTCTCCATTGAGGGTGATGTGTACCGGGCGCCGACCGCCCTGGGGTCCAGCGTCGCCCTCGCGTGTCTCTGAAATCAGACCGATCTCGATCAGTTCGTTTACGATTGCCGACACCGTAGATTTGTCGAGGCCGAGCGCACGCGCGATTTCGACCCGGCTCGTCTCTCGCCGCGTCCAGATTTCGTGCATGATGCGGGATACGTTTATTCGCTTCGTTCGCTTTACCGCCATAGTCTCGTGCTCTCCGCCGTGTGTTCGAAGTCGCATACACGCCTCGCACGGCCGCCGCCCCACGCACCGCCCCGTTCGTCGTCAACCGGCGGCAACGGCCGTGCTCGTTGGTTTTTACTCCAACTAACCACAGTTTCTCATGGGGCTGGGAGTCTGTCAAGAAAAAACGTGCGTTGTTTTTGCGCTCGCTGGCGCGACGCTGCAATCGAGCCTGCGGATACGTAAGAATTCCGCCGCGGAGGCCGTCATTGACGCGCTGCAGAGACCGTGCCATACTAGGTTAGTTGATAATTCTTACCAATTATCCCAAAGGAGATCGACATGCGCCAACGCCTCGAAGGAGAGTGGTCGCTTCGGCAGCTCGGCCCACCGGCATCCTCCGCCGAGTCGGCTCAGGTGGCGGCCGTCGTCGCACGACTGCCGGGGGACAACCTGCACGCCCTCCTCGAAGCGGGGGCGGTCGAGGATCCGTACTTCGCGGACAATGAGCTCGAGCTTCAGTGGCTCGGACGCGCCTCCTGGCGGTTCAGCCGCAGCTTCACCTGCGACCGACGGACGGCAAACCGACGGTATCACTATCTGCATCTCGAATCGGTCGACACCGCCGCCGTCGTCTCGCTCAACGGCCACGAGGTTGCTCGGCAGGAGAACATGTTTTATCCGGTTCGCGCCGACGTGACCGGCCTTGTGAGCGAAGGGGAACACACGATCGATGTTCATATTGCCGGCCCCGAGACCCGGGCGAGGGAAAAGGCGGCCACGCTACCCTACCCGGTGCCGCATCAGTCCTACCCGGTGCAGTCGCCCCATCGCAATCTCCTGCGGAAGGTGCAGTGTCATAGCGGCTGGGACTGGGGCCCGGCACTCATGGTAAGCGGACTCTACGGCGATCTCTACCTCGGCGCCACCGATCGCGAGCGCATCGAGTCCGTGCGGGTATTCACCGCACCGAGCTCCGTGCCCGCCGAAAGGGCCCGGGAATGGGCGCTTACCGTGTCGGTCGAGCTCTACGCCTTCGAGGCCGGACCCGTGCGGATCGAGGCTGCGCTCCGGGACCCCCGGGGTGAGGCGCCGGCGGCGACCGTCCGACGGACGGTCGAGGTGCCCTCCGGTAGAAGTGAATGGGAGCTCACCGTCGAGGTGACGCGCCCCGAGCTGTGGTGGCCCGCGGGCTACGGCGCGCAGCCCCTCTATCCGCTCACCGTCTCCACCGACAACGACCAGTATGACGCCGCCGTCGGCTTTCGCACCCTCCGTCTCGTCAACGAGGCCGACGAGCACGGCGCCGGCCTCGTCTTCGAGGTAAACGACCGCCCCGTGTTCGCCAAAGGCGCCAATTGGATTCCAGCCGACGCGCTCCCCTCACGTCAGACGCCGGAGCTCATCACCCGGCTCCTCGAGGATGCGGCGGCGGCCAACATGAACATGATTCGCGTCTGGGGCGGCGGGCAGTACGAAGGGGATCACTTCTATAGCGAGTGCGATCGTCTCGGGCTCCTGGTATGGCAGGACTTCATGTTCTCCTGCAGTCTCTACCCGGCGGACCCGTCCTTTCTCGACAGTGTGCGCCGAGAGGTCGATTACCAGGTCCGCCGCCTGCAGCATCACCCGTCTATCGCCCTGTGGTGCGGGAACAACGAGAACATCGGCGCCCTCACCTGGTTCGAAGAGTCCCGGGCCAATCGGGACCGCTACCTCATCGACTACGACCGGCTCAACGAGGGAGCCGTCGGCCGGACGGCGCGCGCTGCCGACCCGAGCCGCGCGTGGTGGCCGAGCTCGCCGGCCGCGGCCCCCGGCGACTTCTCCGACAACTGGCACGACGACTCGCGCGGCGACATGCACTACTGGAGCGTCTGGCACGAGGGAAAGCCCTTCGAGGCCTACTACGACGTCGTCCCCCGATTCTGCTCGGAGTTCGGCTTCCAATCCTTTCCTTCGGTGGAGACCGTGGCGGAGTTCGCGCCGCCGGAGGAGCACAACGTCAGCTCCCCGGCAATGGATCATCACCAACGCTCGCCCGCCGGAAACGCAGTCATCGTCTCCACCATCGCCCGCTACTTCCGCTTTCCCGAGTCCTTCGAAGACTTCATCTATCTGAGCCAGGTGCAGCAGGCGATGGCGATCTCCACGGCGGTCGAGTACTGGCGCACGCGGCGGCCGGTCTGCATGGGTGCCCTGTACTGGCAGTTGAACGACCTCTGGCCCGTCGCCTCCTGGTCCTCGATCGAGTATTCCGGACGATGGAAGCTCCTGCACTACGCGGCAGCCCGCTTCTTCAGGCCGCTTCACCTCGTGCTTCTCGAGGGGCCGGGCGGTGCGATCGAAGCATGGCTGCTCAACGACACCGCCGCCGACGTCGCCGGCGAGCTCGAGCTTCGCCTGCTCGACTTCGACGGAAACCTGCTCGAGTCCCACCGGGCAACCCCGACCGCCGTCGCCGAAACGGCAAGCTGGGCGGCACGCGTCCACGTGCCCTCAGCCCTGCGCGCCGGCTCGTACTTCTGTGACGCCCGCTTCACGCCTCGCGGCGGGACCCACGTGGCCGCAGCCGCCGCCGGCCCGGGTGCCGCAATCGACGCCGTGCGCCTCTCCGACGTGCCGAAGCGCTGCACGCTCTCCCGTGCCGCGGTATCGGTCGAGGTCGAAGACGCCGAGCCGAACGCACCGGGGACCGAGGCCGCCGCGGCCGAGCGAGACGGCGTCGGCGCTCCCCTCGCGCTCCGCCTTTCCACCGATCGCCCCGCCTTCTTCGTGTCTTTGAGCACGCCCGACGCCGAGGTACGATTCTCGGAGAACGGCGTACACCTCCTGCCCGATCGCCCCCGCGTCGTGCGGGTGGTTCGGGACGCCGGACACGATGCAGCGTGGTTTCGGGAGCACCTCTCGGTGCGGCATCTGCGCGAGACCTACGCGTGAGCCGGCCGCTGCGGGCAGCCCGCCCAACCGCAGCACCGCGAGGCACCTACAGCTCGTACACGTACACCCGGCTGCGATGCATGTCCGGCACCGGGAATATCCGCGCCGGCGTCCAGCCGCGCACGGCGAAGACGGCACTGACGAGCCGCACCCCTCGGGGCAGCCGGCGCTCGAAGAGCTCACGGACCCACCTCATCCCCTCCGGCGAGAGGTAGGTGATGTAACACGCACCGTCCTCGGGGCCTATCTCCCGAAAATCGCCGAAGCATACCCGTGCGTGGCCGACGCCGCGGCGGCGCTGGCTCCCTCCGCCCCGCACCCCAAACCCGGCCGCGGCCGCCAGCCGCGCCCTTGCAACGAGAAACGGCACCGGCGACCGCTCGAAGCCCTCAACCAACAGGTCGGGCCGCTCGCGGGCGACGCGGGCGATGAGCCCGCCCCAGCCGGCGCCGATGTCCACGACTCGCGTGCCCGGGGGAAGATCCGCGACCGCCCGCACCACGGCCGCCCGAACTCGCCCCGAGCTCGGCATGGGCGGGATCCCGAGGTGAAGTGTCTGTATGATGACCGAAATCGTCGCCGCAGCTACGACGGCGGCAAGCAAGGGGAGCAGAACGAGGAAGGGGTACACGGGTCAGCGAGAACGCCGGGGCGGAGGCGAGGCTGCTATGCCCCCGCCGAGGAGCCCTCTCCGCCTTTCTTCTTCCTTTTGAAGCGGCCGAAGAGCCCGCCGCCGCCGCCGGACGTGGAGGAGGAGGAGGCCGGTCCGCCTTCGGCCTCCGCAGTGGCGGGCGCGGTGCCGGTGGCGCCGGTGGCGCCTTTGCCCGCGCCCGATGCGCCCGTCCCTTCACCCGCGGTCTCGCTGCCACCCGCGGGAAGCGCCTTTCGTCCCTTCTTGTCGGCCTTCTCCGCCTTCTCTTTCTCCTTGACCGTCTTCTCGCGCTTCGAGAGCTTGTTACGGCGCGCCTTGGCGATGTAATTCCCCACGTAGATGATGAAGGAGTACACCACACCGGCGACGAAGCACACGAGCCCGACGGCCACAACCGAGACCTCCTCGAACTCCCGGCCGAAGAGGTTCACACTCGTCGTGGCTTGGAGATTGAGCACCACGAGCACGGCGAGCACGATGAGAAGGATTGCAGATACGATGATTCGGAATAGTGCCACAATACAGTGAGTCTATACCCGCGCGCGGGCACGGTCAACGCGGGAATCCTCGGCGCTGATCCCGCGGCGCCCTCGCCCCGCTGGGCGACGCCCGCGCGATGCCACCCTCCTCCATCGGCCGTTCCTTGAGGTAGATCACGATGCCGAGGGAGCCGGCGTTGCCGAGCGCGGTGGTGACCCCGTAATTGGTGGCGTCACCGCCGTCCCGGGGGTCATCTCACGGGCGGGGGCACCCTCAGCACCCGCCGCATCTTCCTGCGCCCCGGCGAACCCGATGAAAACCGGCGCGAGCATCAACACAATCAACGTAGTCCGTATTCGCAGTGCGGTCCCTCTCGTCTTTCCCCTCGTCTCCCCTTGATATGCACCGTACCCCGTCGAACGACCGGCAGACGCGTCCAACCGCAAAAACCAATCGGCCGGTACCCGATTCACGGACCATCCGCCCGCAGGCCGGACATCAACATCGCCTGGGGCGTGCATAAGTGTGAGGGCGCCGTCGGCGAGAGCAAGCGGGATGCGAGCTATCGCCGCGCGTAATTGTCCTGTATCCACTCCCGGTACTCTCCCGAGCGAACCTGTTCCACCCACTCGGTATGTTCGATGTACCAGCGTATCGTCGCATCAAGACCTTCGGGAAAACTGTGACGCTGCCCCCAGCCGAGCGCGTCCTTAACTTTGCTGCAATTGACGGCATAACGCCTATCATGACCGGGCCGATCGGTGACGAACGTGATGAGATTTCGCGCTTCCGAGGCGGGACGCCCGGCGGCGGCGGCAACCTTGTCGCAAAGGGTCTCAACGAGGGTCAGATTCTCCCACTCGTTCTCTCCGCCGACGAGATAGGTCTCCCCCGCCCCGCCGGCGTTCATGATCATCCAGATGGCCTCCGCGTGGTCCGCGACGTAGAGCCAGTCGCGGACGTTCTTTCCGTCGCCGTAAACCGGCAGCGGCTTCCCTTCGAGGATGTTCAGGATCATAAGCGGAATCATCTTCTCCGGAAACTGGTAGGGGCCGTAGTTGTTGGTGCAGTTGGAGATCGTCACCGGCAGGTCGTAGGTGTGGGCCCAGGAGCGCACCAGGTGATCGGAGGCCGCCTTCGAGGCGGAGTACGGGCTCTTCGGATCGTACGGGGTCTCCTCCGAGAAAAAGCCCGCGTCCCCGAGGGAGCCGAAGACCTCGTCGGTGCTCACGTGATGGAAGAGCACGTCGTCGCGGCCCTTCCACGCCGCCCGCGCGGCCTCGAGGAGATTGGCGGTGCCGAGGACGTTCGTCTCGATGAAGACCCGCGGGCCGAGGATGGAGCGGTCCACGTGCGATTCGGCGGCAAAGTGCACGACCGTGTCGATCCCGTAGCGGGAAAAGGCATCCGCAACCGCGTCGAAATCGCGGATATCGGCGCGCTCGAAGTGGTAGCGGCTCCCGCCATGGGCGTCGGCGAGGTCGGCCAGGTTGGCCGGGTTTCCGGCATATGTCAGCGCGTCGAGGTTTACCACCCGACCCCTAAACGCGGGCTGGTCGAATAGAAACCGGATGAAGTTGGCGCCGATGAACCCGGAGCCGCCGGTTACCAGAACGGACTGTAGCGATCGACTCATGTGTCACCTCTTTTCGCGCGGCTGAGATAACGCGACAGCGCTACGTGCCGGGTCCGAAGCGAGTTGAAGCAGCGATAGTATAGTTCACCACAACCGCGGTATCAAACGGTTCGCTTGACTGCGGGTGGGCGCGGACTAAGCTCCGATACTCGACCGCAGGATGAAGCCGACCACGCGCATCGCTGTTGTACTGTTCGCTGCCGCCGTGCTCTCCGCGGCCCTCCCGTCGCGCTTCGAGACCCAGGGCAGGAGACGGGGACGGAGGTCGGCTTGAGGGGCCGCTACCGGTTGCGGCGCCAGCGCGAGTGGCGGATGCCGAGCTTTCGGATGCGGTAGTTCAGCGCGCGCGGGGAGATGTGGAGCAGCCGCGCGGCGTCCTTTTGCACCCAGTTCGTGGTTTCGAGGGCGCTGAGAATAGTCTCGCGCTCGACGTCATGGAGGCCGTCGGAGAGCCCCGCGTTCCACGCCCGCCCCGGGTTCACATCACCTGAAGTGTTCCGTCGTTTGAGGCCGAGGTCCGAGGCCGTGATTTCCTCGGCATCGCTCATGATGACGGCCCGTTCTATCACGTTTTCGAGCTCGCGGATGTTGCCGGGCCAGTGGTAGTTCAGAAGCGCCGCCTCGGCATCGTGCGTGAGCCTGAGGTCATGTTGATGGAGCTCCCGTTCGTGGCGAGAGAGCAGCTGCCGCGCGAGCGGGAGGATATCATCACGTCGATCCCGCAACGGCGGCACGTGGATGTTCACGACATTCAACCGATAGTACAGGTCCTCGCGGAATGCACCGGTGGCGACGTCCGCGGGGAGATCACGGTTGGTCGAGGAGATGATCCTGACATCAACCGCCAACGTCTTTGTGCCGCCGACCCGCTCGAAGGTCCTTTCCTGGAGCACGCGCAGGAGCTTTGCCTGCGTCCCGCCGCTCAACTCTCCCACCTCATCCAGTAACAGCGTCCCTCCGTCGGCCTGCTCGAAGCGTCCGACGCGCTCGAACTCCGCGCCGGTGAACGCCCCCCGCTCGTGACCGAAGAGCTCGGTCTCGAGGAGGGTCTCGGGCAGAGCGGCGCAGTTCACCTTGACGAAGGCCTCGCCGGCGCGCGCGCTGTTGTAATGCAGCACCGCGGCGATCATCTCCTTGCCCGTGCCGGTCTCACCGGTGAGAAGGACGCTGCTGTCGCTCGGTGCGACGCGCTCGGCCAGCTGCAGGACAGCTTTCATCTCCTCGCTTTCGGCGACGAGGCCATCGGCACGGTAGATGATCTTCCGTTCGCCGCGCAGGCTCGCCGCTTCGTTTCGCAGGCGCTTCATCTCCATGGCCTTGCGCACGCGCACAAGTACCTCCGGCGGCCGGATCGGCTTGTCGAGGACATCGAAGACGCGCGAGATGACTTCGCTCCGCGCGAGGGAATCGCGGATCCGATCGGTTACGGCGATGAGGAGGGTCCCCGGGTTGTGCGTTTCCAGCGCCTCGACCACGCGGGCGAGCCTGCGCCGGCCGGTGCCTGTCTCCGCGATCACCACGTCGATCGCCGCCTCGTGGGTGCGCGTGAACAGCTCGCGCATATTCGCGGCCGTATGGACATCGTAGCCTTCTCGGCGAAGGTACTGCGCGAGATCCTCGGGATCGGGTCCCTCGAGCGGACCGATAAGAACTGTCGGCATCGTGGCTGCCCCCCGGATACCCAGCAGGCTCGGCCGGATCCCCGTATGTAAGAATATACTGCGCTCCGGCTCGATACTCGCGGTATTTTTTGGGGGACGGAGGTAGGCCGACACGGGCCGAGGCGGGCCGCCGGCGAACCGCGAGGGGGACGGAGGTTGGAATCGGGAGCCGGAGACCGGTGGCCGGGAGCCGGAGGCCCGCGGAGACCGGTGGCCGGGAGCCGAAGGCCCGCGGAGACCGGTGGCCGGGAGCCGT
>CAZWNS010000048.1:8926-21292 GCA_964635245.1 uncultured Spirochaetaceae bacterium | reverse complement strand
AGGACAATGTAGCGGCCGCTCGCGTGCAGAACGCCATCCGCAGCGCAGCGCCGCTCATATCTCCTTACGCCCGTTTTCGTTCTGCTGATTGTACCAACACGCTGCTATATACCCCACGTTAGATCAACCCGGCGATCCGATCGTCGAGCGCCTTTTGGTCCCGGGTGAACGACGCGAGGCCCGCGAGATTCAGCAGGGTGTCGACCGCCAGCTCCCCCGCCTCGATTCGATCCTTCCAGTGCTCGTGCTTCGGTATTTTGCCGTCCTCTGCGATCCGCTCGAGGTCGGCCCCGGTCAATTGCGGGAACATATCGCCGAGCCCCATGTCCCGTGCGCGCGCGGCAAGCTCGTCGCCGCTTTCGGGCGTGTCCTCCTCGAGGCTTTGCGCAAACGTGCGAACCGTTTCGTCGACATCCCATAGCTTCTCGATGTGAACCTGTGACTCCGTGACGTCGGGATTGAGCTCCACCTCGTAGGTGGTTCCGAGTTTGGATGCGAAATCGGGCTGAAGCGTCTCGCGTGCCTCCTGTGCCACGCTCGTCGGCATGGTGAAGACATCGACACCGGCGAGCTTCTCGACCTGATCACCGCTTCTGAGGCTCGCTGCGATCTGCTTCGTGGGTACCCTGCGCCCGGCGGTCATCTCCCGCACCACATTCTGAGAGGCGATCGTAGCTTTCTCACCGACGTTCACCCCTGTGCCGAGTCCGTTATCCTTGACGTACGCGTTGAGACGGCCCAGGAACACGTTGCAGTAATTCGGCATTGCCGCCGCTGCCACTACCGCATTCTGACGGGCGGAGAACTCGAGCGTAAAGTTGATGCGGATCCCCTCCTCGCGGAGCTTTCTCGCGCCGAGAAGCCCGGTTGCGGTGAGGGGAACCTTGACGATGAAATGGTCGGGCTCGATGTCGTGGAACCGACGCCCGTAGTGCACGATGCCGTCCAGATCGTCTGCAAGGTCGGTATGCAGCTCGACGCTGACATCGCCCCCGAAGGTCTCCACGAGTCGCAGGCCGTGTCGGGCGTTGAGAATGAAGCCGATTTCCGAAATCTTCTGCCGGCGGTCGAGATCGCCGAGGATCGCCGCAGCCTCCCGCACGAAACCGTCGTAGATGCCCTTCTGTATCTCCTTGTTGAGAAGCGTGTTGTTGGTCGTCAGGGCGGTCATCTCCGCCGTCCACAATTCGGCGGCTGCATCGATGTCGCCGGTGTCGAGCCAGAGCTCGGTGCCCGTGGCGCGGAGCTGCTGCCAGAACTCATCGGGCGCACCCGTAGTGTTCGGTCCGCCCGGCTCGATATCCTTCTTCACGAGGTCCTTGATCCTGTCGATCGTCGCGGCGCTGACTGCAGACATAGGTTTCTCCTCCTGTAAGAATATAGCGACCGCGGGGCGCGGCGTTCAATACGGTGACGTCGGCGGTGAGCGCGGCGGCGCGCCGGTGACGGGTGAGAGCGCCGCAAAAAAAAGAGCAGGGTCGAACCGACCCTGCTCCTGATTCTCCGGTGTTTGCCTCTGAGGCGTCCGCCGAATCAATCCTCCGGCGGCTGCCATGTACCCTGACGCGTCTCGTCGTCGATGCTCGGAATGTAGAGCACCGTACCCGGCTCGATCAGGTCGGGATTGTCGGGCTCGGGGATCTTGTCCCGGTTTGCCTCATAGATGCGGCGCCACTCCCACGGATCGTCGTAGATAAACTCGTATTCGGCGATCCGCCAGAAGCAGTCCCTGCGGTCTTCGATGAGGCGTACGACGTAGTAGCGCGGCTTCACCTCGTCGGACGGGCTTACCGCGCGGACGCTCTCCAGGGCCGAGATCACGTTTCTCGAGGCCTGAATGCTGTCCTCGTACTCCTCGTCCGCGAAGAGAGTTTCCGCCTCTTCGTAGAATTGGTTCGCATTCTCGTATTCGTCGGGATAGCGCTCCTCGGCGTCGACCCGCTCGGCGAATTGAAGTCGCTCTTCGGCGCGGTTCGTCCATGAGTTGGCCTGGTAGCGCAGCAGCTGTTCTTCCGCCCATTCGCGCGCCTGCCGGGTGAGCTCCTGCGCTTCCTGGGAAAGCTCCACGGCGCGATCGTACTCGCCGTCCTCGATCGCCTGCTCGGCCTCCCGGCGCAGCTCCTGGGCGTCCCGATAATACGGATTATCCGTCAGAAAGTTCTGTGCCACCGTGAGGCCGGTAACGGCGAACAGCAAGACGGCGGCAATGGTTATGGTTCGTGTATATCTCATATGTGCACCCCCGCTCAGGATTCTTCCTCGATGAGATCTTCGGCCTCGGGTTCGAAGCTCTCCTGTTCCCGCTCCAACTCCTCGATGTCACCTTCGGTGGACTGAAGGTTGGAATCAATCTCATCGAGAGCACCGAGCGCGCGCTCTCTCTTCTCGCGCGTCTGATTTACGACGCTGCGATGCTCCTCGAGTGATTCATCGTAGAGCTCGGTAGCAGTGGCGTACTCAGCCGCGTCGAACGCGGACTGTGCGTCCGCGAGCATGTCGCGGGCATCCTCGTAGGCGTCCGGCATGGCCCTGGGGGCTTTGAGCTCCCGAGCCTCCGCGTCTGCCTCCTCGATGTCGCTCTCCCATTCCGATCTCAGCTCGCCCGCACCGATCTCGACCACGCCCTCGTAACTGGTAATCGCCTCGGTGTAGAGCTCGGTTGCGAGCTCGTTGTCCTCGCCGTAGGCCTCTTCGGCCGTCAGGTAGGCATTCTCACCGGTGGCGAACTCGTCCTCGGCGTACCCGTCGAGCTCGTATTGTTCGATGAGATCGCGCAGCTCCATGGCCCGGGCTTGCAGCTCATCCGGGGCCGGAGCATCCTCCTCGATCGGCTCTGCCTCAGGTTCCTCCTCAGGTGGTGCCTCTTCGGGCGCCGTCTGGCAGGAGAAGAGGAATACGCTGAGCGCAAGTGCTCCGAGTATCAGCAGAATTCGTTTCATTTGCCTCTCCACACGTGAATGTTGTCTTACCTAAAATGTAACACAACGACGGCGTCGCGTGCCAATAATAGGGACGGAAACCTGAGATTGGCGAAAATGGTTTTAAAAGACGTTCTCCGGTATGTCAATTCGGCGAATCCCGCGCTATACTACGGATCGTGAAGTACCGGCGTCTTGGTAACACGGGTATGCTGGTAAGCGAGATCTCATACGGTACGGGGGTGACCTTCGGGCATCAGCTGACCGCCTCCGACGCGCAGCGGATGGTACGCAGGGCGATCTCGCTGGGTATCAACTACTTCGACACCGCCGACATCGACGACGAGGGCCGGGCCGAGGAAGCCCTCGGAGGGGCCCTGCGCGGCGCGGCCATCCGTCAGGATTACGTGGTGGCGACCAAGGCGTATTTCCCCATGGGCGAGGGGGTGAACAACCGCGGTCTGTCGCGCAAGCATATCTTTGATTCCGTGCATGACAGTCTCCGGCGACTCGGCACCGACTATATCGATCTGTTCTACTGTCAGCGCTACGACGAGCACACACCCCTGGTGGAAACGCTGCAGGCCATGCAGGACCTGATTCATGCGGGAAAGATCCTCCACTGGGGTGTCAGCGAATGGACGGCGGATCAGATCGCCGAAGCCTCGTCCAAGTGCAAGGCGAACGGGTGGATACCGCCGTCGGTCGACCAGCCCCGCTACTCCCTGCTCGACCGCCGCGCGGAGCGCCGCGTGCTTCCCGTCTGTGAGCACCACGGGCTCGGCGTGATCGGCTTCGCTCCACTTGCCGAGGGCATACTGAGCGGCAAGTATCTCGGCGATGCCCCGCCGGAGGGCAGTCGGGGGTCCCGGGAGATGCTCAACGTCTACATGCGCGAGCCGCTCACCGATGTCCGCCTGCGGGAGCGGCTGCGGCGCTTTGTCGCTCTGGCGCGAAAGACCGGTGTCACGCCGGCGCAACTGTCATTGTCGGCTCTTCTCAGACGTCGCGAGATCGATTCGCTCATCACCGGGGCAACCACCGACGCGCAGCTGGAGGAGAACGCGAAGGCCCCGTCTCTGAGCCTCGACGAGGCGACCATCGACGCCGTTGACGAGCTCTTCCCGCCCGGAAGAGCTGCGGCGCATGCCTGACAACGGATCCGTGTGAAAAGCACAAAAAAAACGAAAAAAAGCTTGCAGAAACCTTGTGACCATGATAATATGACCATAGTCAAAACATTGAGCAGTGGGTGAACTGGGAGGCTGCTGAATGGAGATCGCCGCGGGACAGTTCAAGGCACAGTGCCTGAAGCTCATGGACCATGTTCGGGACACGCACGAGCGGATCGTCGTGACCAAGCATGGTCGTCCCGTGGCTCAGATGGTTTCTCTCCACGACGGCGAGAAGCCGACGCCCGTGTTCGGCCGTATGCGCGGGCTCCTGACCGCCGGTCGAGACCTCATTGCCCCGACCGGCGAGTTCCCGGGAGGCCTCGATTCCGGGTGAGCGCGTCCTCCTGGACACCCACGTCTTCCTCTGGGTGATGAACGGCAACCCGGAAATCCGCCGATCCCGCCCTCTTACCGACATCGAGCACGCCGCCGAGACCGGGAACCTGCTCCTGTGCTCGATTTCTCTCTTCGAGATCGCGGCCTACGCCCGGAGCGGGCGTATCGTCTCCTCGATCCCCATCCGGGACTGGATTGCCGAGAGCCTCGAAACGCCGGGTCTGAGGCTCGTGCAGATCGACGCTTCGCTTGCGGCCGAGGCGGCGGCGCTCCCCGGAGAGTTCGGCGGAGACGGCGCCGACAGGCTCATCATCGCCGCCGCGCGGTTGTCGCATTCGACGCTCGTGACCGCGGACGAAACCATCGCGGCCTATGCGGCCGAAGGGCACGTGCGGATCGGGAGGCTCTGAGGGTGAAACAACGCATTGTCGGTGTCGGCAATCCCCTGTGGGACGTCTTCGCGCCGGTGTCCTCGAATCCCCACATAGCCGGCAGGTTCGACCGCGGATCGTCGAATCACCTGAGCGCCGAGGAGATGGAAGAGATCCTGACCCGACTTTCCGACGCGAGGTGGATAGCGGGCGGCGGAGCGCGGAACAGCCTCGCGGTTCCGGCTGCCTTCGGCTACCGCACCTATCTCAGCGGTACGGTCGGAAGCGACGGGCGCGGGTTCGCATACCGCGGCGAGCTATCGACGGCCGGCATCGCCGACTGTCTGTCGTCGGCCGATGCGTCCCCCACCGGCACCTGTGTGACCCTGATACACGAGACCGGTGAACCCACGGTCATCGTTGCCCCAGCCGCCGCGCTCGAGCTCCTCGAGCCGGCCGCGACGGCGCCCCGCGACCCCGATGTCGTCATGTTCGAGGGCTTTCTTGCTCCGCGTGCCGGGCTCGCCGAGAGCACCGTGGCATACGTCGCGCGGGCCGGCGCCACCTTCGTGGTGGACCTCGGCCATCCCGGCGTGGCGTCGGCGGCGGTTTCGGTAGTCGAGTCGGCGGCGCGGGACCTGCCCGGGGGAGGCGAGGGCGTGCTGGTGTTCGGGACGGAGGCCGAGGTGGCGGCGACCGCCGCCGGCGGGAACTCAGGTGACGGCGACGCGCTCAGCCGCGGCCTGGCACGGCTGTCGGCGTGCGCCGGCGTGGTGGTCGTCAAACGCGCCGAGCGGGGCGCCGCGGTGTATCGGGGTGGTCGGCAGACGGCTTCGGCGTCGCCCTCCGTGGCCACCGCCCCGAAAGAGACCGTGGTGGACACCACCGGAGCGGGTGACGTATTCGCCGGAGCGTTTCTCGTGGCCCTGCTTCGCGGCATACCGGATGACCACGCGTGTGAGCTTGCCGATCTGGCCGCGGGCATGTCGCTCTCGAACTTCGGAGGCCACCTGCGCCACGATCAGCTTCGGATTCTTGCCCGCGAGCAGTAGCCAAAGCTTACCTCGAGTGCTATACTTTCCTACACCATGAGCGCGTCGAGCCGGGTCGGGGTCTTATTGCCCCGTGCGCCCCTGGTCGGATTTCAGGGCATTGCTTCATACGCAACAGAGGCAGGGCTGGTGGCACTCGCCGTAGTGCTTCCGGCCCTGGCTCACGCTCCTGGTGCATTGCCTCTTGATGCATCGCCCCAGCTGATTTTGATCCCGATTATTATCGCCGCCCCGATTCATCGGGTCGCGGCGCGGGGATCGAAGTAGGGGCGAGCGGCTCGGCTTGACAGCGCCGGTACCCGTTCCCTACACTTTCTTCGATCTCACGCGCATAGACCGCGGAGCCCGGTGTCGCGGCACTCTTACTCCATGATGGGAGGTTGTTTTGTACGAACCTGTTGACCCGAAGGTGAGTTTCCCCGATCTCGAAGTGAGTATTCTCGGCTTCTGGGAAGAGCATGATGTGTTCAGGCGCTCCATCGAGAACCGGAAGGGGAACGAGGAGTTCGTCTTCTACGACGGACCTCCGTTTGCGACGGGCCTCCCGCATTTCGGCCATTTCGTTCCGGGCACCATTAAGGACATCTTTCCGCGCTATCAGGCGATGAAAGGCAAGTACGTCGATCGCCGTTTCGGCTGGGACTGCCACGGTCTGCCGGTGGAATACGAAATGGAGAAAGAGCTCGGCATCTCCGGGCGGGCGCAGATCGAGGAATACGGCGTCGGCAAGTTCAACGAGGCCTGCCGCTCTATCGTGCTTCGGTATACGTCGCAGTGGCGGGAAATCGTGACCCGCATGGGGCGCTGGGTTGATTTCGACAATGACTACAAGACGATGGATCCCGGCTTCATGGAGTCGATCTGGTGGGTCTTCAAGCAGCTGTGGGACGCGGGCCTGGTCTACGAAGGCTACTATATCCTTCCCTACAGCCCCGGCCTCGCAACACCGCTTTCCAACTTCGAGGTGAACCTCGGGGGCTACTGGGAGGTCACGGACCCCGCCATCACCATCAAGTTCAAGGTGAGGGAGGACGTCGAGCAGCCGGTGGACTTGCCGCCGAGCACGTATCTGCTCGCCTGGACCACCACGCCGTGGACCCTGCCGTCGAACCTCGGCATCACCTTCGGCCCCGACGTAACCTACGCCGTCGTACAGGACGGGGGTGAGCACTACGTCCTCGCCGAGGAGCGGCTCGGCTCCTACTACAAGTCCGAATCAGAATACCAGATCGTGAAGCGCTTCAAGGGAGGTGAGCTCGAGCACGTGAAGTACGAGCCGCTGTTCCCATACTTCGAGCATCTGAAGGACGAGGGCGCCTTCCGAAGCTTCGTCGCCGATTATGTGACCACCGAGGAAGGGACGGGTATCGTCCACACCGCGCCCGGCTTCGGTGAAGAGGACTACGAGGTTATGCAGGGCACCGGTATTCCGGTCATCGTGCCGATCGATGCCGATGCGAAGTTCACCTCGGAGGTCACCGACTTCGCGGGCATGTTCGTGAAGGATGCGGACAAGGAGATCATCAAAAAGCTCAAGGCCGAGGGCAAGCTCGTAAAGCGGGAGAACTACCTCCACCCCTATCCGCACTGCTACCGCACGAATAAGCCGCTTATCTATCGGGCCATCTCTTCGTGGTTCGTCGACATACAGAAGATCAAGGAGAAGATGCTTGCGGCAAATGATCGCATCCACTGGGTACCGGATCACATCAAGACCGGGCGGTTCGGTAAGTGGCTCGAGGGCGCCAAGGACTGGGCCATCTCGCGCAACCGCTACTGGGGCAACCCGATTCCCATCTGGAAGTCCGACGGAAGCGATTACACCGAGTGCATCGGCTCGCGCGAGGAGCTCGAGCGCAAGTCGGGGAAGAAGGTGCCCGATCTCCACAAGCACTATGTTGATGAGATCACCTGGCCCGCGCCGGACGGCTCGGGCACGATGCGCCGGATTCCCGAAGTCCTCGACTGCTGGTTCGAGTCGGGTTCCATGCCCTACGCGCAGAATCACTATCCCTTCGAGAACAAGGACTTCGTCGAGCGCAACTTCCCGGCGGACTTCATCTGCGAGGGGCTCGACCAGACCCGCGGCTGGTTCTACACCCTCACCGTGCTCGCCGCGGCGCTCTTCGACTCGCCGGCGTTCAAGAACTGCGTGGTCAACGGGCTCGTGCTTGCCGAGGACGGCAAGAAGATGTCCAAGAGCCAGCGCAATTACACCGACCCCGTCGACGTCATACAGCGCTTCGGCGCCGACGCCCTGAGGCTCTTTCTCATGAACTCCGCGGTGGTGCGGGGCGAGGACCTCAAGTACTCCGACGAGGGGGTCAAGGAGGTTCTCAAGAACGTGATCATTCCGTTCTGGAACTCCTACAGCTTCTTCGTGACCTACGCGAACATCGACGGCGTGCAGCCGACCGGCGCGCCGGAGAATCCCGGCAATCCTCTCGATACATGGATTCTTTCGGAGTCCCTGCGTCTCGTAGAACGAGTCACCGCCGGCCTCGACGACTACGATCTGCAGAAGGCTATCGAGCCCATCGTCGCCTTCATCGACAACCTCAACAACTGGTACATCCGCCGCTCTCGCCGCCGATTCTGGCGCAGCGAGAACGACGTCGACAAGCAGGAGGCCTACGGCACCCTCTACGAAGTGCTCATGACCCTGGTCAAGGTCGCAGCGCCGTTCATCCCCTTCGTGACCGAGGCCGTGTATCGAAACCTCCGCACCGGGAACGATCCCGATTCGGTGCACCTCTGCGACTATCCGACTGCGGATCCGGCGCGGCGCGATACCGAGCTGGAGTGGAAGATGAGCACGGTGCAGCAGACGGTGCGCATGGGACGGGCCATCCGCCGCATGCACGACCTGAAGATCCGTCAACCGCTTGCGGCCATCCATCTCGTGACCAGAAACCAGGATGAGCGCAAGGTGTTGCGGGAGATGGAAGACATCATCCGCGACGAGCTCAACGTGAAAGAGGTCGTATTCCGCGAGAACGAAGAAGAGCTCGTGGAGTTCCAGGCAAAGCCCAACTACCGCGTGCTCGGCCGCGAGCTCGGCAAGGACATGAAACGGGCCGAGGAAAAGATCGGTTCGCTTTCGGCGCAGGAGATCCAGAGTCTCATCGAGGGAACGACCCTCAACATCGACCTCGGCACGCGTACCCTCGATCTCACCGAAGACAGTGTGCAGATCCAGCGCTTCGAGAAGGAGAACCTCAAGGTGCTCAACGAGGGATCCCTCACGGTGGCGCTCGATCCCGAGCTCAGCGACGAGCTCCTCAAGGAAGGCCTCGTCCGGGACCTGATCCGCGCCGTACAGAACCTGCGTAAGGACTCCGGTCTCGACGTGGCCGACCGGGTCGTGCTCTACCTCGACGCGACCAACAATCTTGCCGAAGCGGTCCGGGAGTTCGAGGACTACCTGATGAACGAGACCCTCGCGATGACCGTCAAATGGGAGAAGCGCGAGGACGCGAGGACCGTCGAGGTGGGGGACGAGGAGTGCGGCGTGGCGGTCGAGAAGGCGTGATGACGGCGACGCGGCCGGCCGGGGCTCGCGGGCGGCGCGCCGTCGCCGGGGCTGCCGCCGGCGCCCGCCGCCGGCCGGGTCCGGCTGTGCTGATCGCGGCCCTCGCGCTGTCGGCGCTCGCCGGCTGTCGCAGGCCGCCGCCGGCGCCGCCGACCGCCCTGTCGGCGTACCTGCCCGCCGAGGCCGCGGCCTACGTCTATCTCGATGTGAGCCGGGCGCAGGAGCCCGCCGAGCACATCCTCTCCGCCGTCGGTATCGAAGGCCGCGATGCGCGCCGTATTCTTGAGCGGACCGCAGGGGTTGCCGTCGCTCTCGGTGAGGCCGGGGAGGGCGAGGGCGCCTTCCTGCTCGCTGCCTCCGGGCGGCTGCCCGGCTTCGTGATCGAAGCGCAGCTCGCGGACGAGGAGGAGTGGCGCCGGCGGACCGTATCCGGCGCCGGCGGGCGCTACGGCGTATGGCGCCGGGAGGCCGACGGGGTGGAGCTCGCGTTCCCCGAGCCGCGGCTTGCGCTGGTGGGCACCGCGGGCGTGGAGGCCGCCCTGCAGCGGGCGCGCGGCGGGACGGCGTCGGTGGTGGCGGCCGGGGAAGCCGGGGACGCCGGGACGGCGGCGCGCGGAGCGGCGATGGCCGAGCGGCATACCGCGGCGCTGTTTCTCCCGCAGACGATGATAGCCGCGCCGTTGGGAGGGGGCGGGATCGAGCTTCACGAGGTGGAGCTGCTGGCCGATCCGGTGCGGCCGGAGCCGACGGCCGACGCCTCGCGCGACTGGCGTATTCGCGGCCGGCTGAGCCTGGCCGACGAGGGCACCGCGCGCGCCGTAACCGCGCTCGTGCGGCTGCTCGCGATTTCGATGATTTCGCAGACCGGTGCGGATCCGGACCGGGCGGCGCGGGATCTCAGCGTGGAGCGCGAGGGAACGGCGGTCCGTTTCGAGGGCATTGTTCTCGCCGAACGGTACCTCCTCGACGCCCTCGATGAGTCTCTGCTCGGCGAATACGGAGAGAGGCGATGAAGATCGGGGTAGTCGACTACGAAGCGGGCAACCTCAAGAGTGTGGAGACGGCGCTGCGCTCGATCGGGGCGGAGTTCACGGTGTCGGATAAGCCGGAGCCGCTTCTCGCCACCGATCGTCTGGTGTTTCCGGGCGTGGGCGATGCGAAGGCCGCCATGGACGTTCTCCGGCGGTCGGGCCTCGCCGACGCCGTGACGCGTTTCTTCGAGACGGGGAAGCTCATCCTCGGGATCTGCGTCGGCAGTCAGATCGTCCTCGATGCCTCCGAGGAAAACGACGCGACCTGCCTCGGTCTCGTACCCGGCATCGCACGACGCTTCCCGGTCGACCTGGGTCTCAAGGTTCCGCACATGGGCTGGAACCAGGTCCGGAACACCGAAGGACACCCGCTGTTCGAGGGCATAGCGCCCGGCACGTCGTTCTACTTCGTACATTCGTACTACCCGGATCCGGACCGCGGCGAATACCGGCTCGGGACTACCGATTACGGCATCACCTTTGCCGCGGGTGTACAGCGTGAGAACCTCATGGCGGTGCAGTTTCACCCCGAGAAGTCCGGGGAGGCGGGGCTGCGCCTCCTCGACAACTTCCTCGCGATGAGCGACCGGTAGCGAACAGGAGACGGCCGTGCTGCAGAAACGGGTCATCGTGTGCCTCGACGTCCGCGACGGGAAAACGACCAAGGGCATCAAGTTCAAGGGAAACATCGATATCGGCGATCCGGTGGAGATGGCGCGCACCTACTACGAGCAGGGTGTTGATGAGCTCGTCTTCTACGACATTACCGCCTCGGCGGAACGGCGCAGGATCATGATAGACGTCGTCGCGCGCGTTGCCGAGCAGATCTTCATTCCCTTCGCCGTGGGCGGCGGCATATCCGGCGCCGAGCAGATGCGCGAGGTGCTGCTCGCGGGAGCCGAAAAGGTCAGCGTGAACAGCCAGGCGGTGCGAAACCCCGATATCATTTCCGAGGGCGCGTCCCTCTACGGACGGCAATTCGTTGTTCTCGGTATGGATGTGCTCCGCGATTCGGATATGCCGTCGGGCTACCGGGTGGTCATAAACGGCGGGCGGACCCCTACCGAGCTCGACGCGCTCGAGTGGGCCGTGCGCGGCGAGCGGCTCGGCGCCGGCGAGATCGTGCTCAACTCGATCGATGCCGATGGAACCCGCGACGGCTACGAGCTGACCGTTACCCGCATGATCTCGGAGGCGGTGAACATTCCCGTAGTCGCCTCGGGCGGCGCCGGACGGCCTGAGCACCTCGCCGATGTGTTCGAGGAGGGCAGGGCGGATGCGGCGCTGATCGCCTCCATGGTCCACTACGGCGATTACACGGTGGAAGGGATAAAGCGCTACCTCGACGGGCGAGGGATTCCGGTGCGGATCGACCCGCTGCCGGGCCGGCGCGGCTGAGGTGCACGCGGGCTTCCGCGGGTTTCCCCCGAAAGGGTTCCCCGAGAGGGTTCCCCGAGAGGAGATGCACGTTGTCCCCCGATGTGAAAGTTGATATATTTCCCGCAGCGTTGGACACGTACGCGTATCCATCCCCAACCAGGAGAGAGACAGCATGCCGACCTATGAATATGAATGCCGGAGTTGTGGACATCGATTTGATCAGTTTCAGAATATGTCCGACGACCCACTGCGGGACTGCCCGAACTGCGCTGCGCCTGCGTTGAAACGCCTCGTCGGCGGCGGCATCGGTGTCATTTTCAAAGGTAGCGGGTTCTACGTAACAGACAGCAAGTCAACGGGCTCGGCCAAAAAGCCGGCGGCACAAACGAGCGGAGACTCCGCCGCCGGCACCGCCCCGGCGGGCACGGAGTCCTCGGGCGCCTCATCGAAGACCGGCGATACCGCATCGACGAAGAGCGACGGCGGCACCGCGGCTTCCGGGGCTTCCACGGAGACGGCGGCGAAGAAGGCCGGGTGACCGTCGGAGCCGGAGTCCGGCGGCCGCGCCCCG
>CAZWNS010000048.1:0-8826 GCA_964635245.1 uncultured Spirochaetaceae bacterium | reverse complement strand
GCCGCGCCCCGTTATATGCCTGTCGACTCATATGCACGAGCCGGCATATAGTTGCAAAGTAACGCAATGTGATGTATCCTGATGGTGTCATGTCCCAAACCGTTGCATGTTCCGACGAGGTGCTAGCTCAGTTCGCGCAGAAGCTCAAAGTGTGCGGACACCCCGTGCGTCTAAAGCTTCTCTGCCACATCGCCCGTGAGCAGGATCTGTGCGTATCGGAGCTGTGGACCTGCGTGCAGCAGCCGCAGCCCGTTGTGTCTCAACACCTCGCCGTTCTCAAGGAAAAGGGCATCGTGCGCTCCGAAGTGAAGGGTAACAAGCGCATCTACTCGATCGTTGATCCGTTTGTTCGCGAGATGGTTGATGCCGTCGAGAGCGGACATGCGGTCTCGGCCAATCAGTCCGCGGCGGCCGGTAACTAGCGGGCTGCCCGATCGTTCCAGTCGACATGAAGAGGACCTTCGATCTCGGCCGGTACTCCACCGCATGCTCCACACAGGCGTCGGGAATCGCCGATGCGCTGCTTGAGCTCGAGGATCGGGGAGAGGTTCTCACCGTATACGACGAGCACACCGCCGAGCTCTTTGCCCCTCCGGGCCGGGGTGACATCGTGCTGCCTGCCGGTGAGCATGCCAAGGAGTGGTCGTCGGTCGAGCTCATCATCGACGAGGCCCTGAAGAGAGAGCTGGGCCGCGATGCGGTGTTCGTGGGGGTGGGCGGCGGCGTTGTCACCGATGTCACCGCCTTTGCCGCGTCCGTCTATCTGCGGGGCGTGGAGCTCGAGCTTCTGCCGACCACCCTTCTGGCGATGGTCGACGCGGCCTTCGGCGGAAAGACGGGCGTGAACTACGGCGGCTACAAGAACATGGTGGGAACCTTCTACCCCGCTTCTTCCCTTCGGATCTACATCGAGTGTCTGAACAGCCTCTCGGAGCGGGAGTTCATGAGCGGACTCGCGGAGGTCATCAAGGCGGCCCTGCTCGGCGATGAGGAGCTCCTGTCCTTTCTCCACGATGAGCGGGAGCGCGTGCTGGCCCGCATTCCTGAGGCGATGGAGTACATCGTCGACCGGGCGATCGGCGTCAAGGCTCACGTGGTGGAGCAGGACCTCCTGGAAACCGGCGTTCGGGCAATCCTGAATCTCGGTCACACCTTCGCGCACGCGCTGGAGTCGGTCGCCGGCTTCGGGCGATGGAGTCACGGCGCCGCCGTTGCCTGGGGGATCGCACGGGCCCTGGAGACGGGAGAGCGCCTGGGTCTGACCCCGGGCGAGTACGCGGATTCGGTGCGGTCGCTCATCGAAAGCTACGGCTACGACACCGGGGCGACCGGCGAGGATGTGGACGCGCTGCTTTCGGCGATGCGTCGCGACAAGAAGCGTCGCGGTGGCCGACTGAATCTGGTTCTGCAGGAAGGCATCGGCTGGACAAACGTGCAGGAAGCGCCGGAAGCGCTGGTGCGCGAGGTCCTCGAGGCCGTCGAGTAGGGGCGGCAGCCGCGGGCGGCGGCGCCCCTCAGGGCTCGTCCTGCTCGGGCTCACTTTCCTCGATAATTGCCGTCAGGTGCCGGTAGGTGGAGCTCAGCCTCTCGGCACAGCTCTGATCGATCTCCTCCGGCAGATCGTCGGCAAGGGTCTCGAGGGCGGCGAGGGTGTCGTACACCGCGGTATAGAAGCTGCGCTGGGGCCGAAACCAGTAATTGCCCACCGAGTCCGTATTCAACTCCACAAAGCCGAGTGTCTTCGTGCTCTTCTTCAATTGCGCGAGCTTCAGCACCACCCGCAGGTCGTTGCACAGCGCACCCTGATCCCCGGGCAACCGATAGTTCTTCTTACGGGGCAGGCCGGAGATGATGTCGCGACCGGGATTGAAATGTCCGGCGGCGGCGAAGATCTCCCGCAGGCGCGCCCCGCCCAGAATCTCCCGGCCCTGATACAGAATCTTTCCCCGCATGCTCGCATAGTGCGGGGGAAGCTCGCTGTGGTCCTTCTTTACCACCTTCTCCAGTCGGCTCCACGGGAGGGCCGCGATCTTCTTCTTTCCCTTGTACGGCTCGAGCTTGAAGGTCTGCGCTCCCACGTGGATCTGGTTCGTGGTGTCGCGCGCCGGCGTCTTCTGCTTCTTCCTGCCGCCCTTCGTCTGCGCGGTCACCGAAAGAGCGATGATGTCGTCTGCGAGGTCGGGTGCGATGCGCGGGATCCAGCTCTTCTGGATCGGCGAGACCGAGCGCGCGTACATCCGGCTCGTTCGCACGATCTCGCCGGCGACGAAGTACTCCGGGTCCTCCCGGAACATGACCGAGCCGGGGTGGATCTGAATACGGTCGGCGGTGAGGCTGCGGTAGGCGTACTTCCCGCTTCTGGCGCAGAGGAACTGGATGAGCCCGCGCGAGACCGCACAGAGGTAATCGGCGGTGGAGCCGCCGCGGCCGACGGGAATGCCCATGTCGGAGACGATTTCGGCGAGCTGCTCGCGTACGTTGTGAATTTCGGCCATGGTGCGCGGATCGAGATAGCGGGTTTCGCAGAACGTGTGCTTGTTCTCCGCGCTCTCGTAGGCGTGGAGCAGCTTGAGGTAGGAGACGAAGTCGCCGGCATCATCGCGGTAGCGATGATGCGCGCGGCGGGCGGCAACCTCCTCGCCCTGGGGCAGCAGAAACGGCGTATTGGTGGACAGAAAGGCGGCCGCCGTGACCGCTTCGAACACCACGTCGGGAAAGGAGCGGATGGCGGCGACGATCATGCGCGACAGTCGCGGCAGGAGCGGAAACTCCGCCATCATCCTGCCCACCTCGGAGAGGGAGTTGTCAGGGGCGAGGGCGTCGAGAAGATCGAGCGTCTCGACGGCCCCGATGATGCTTCGGCGTCCCGGCGATGAGATGAAGTCGAAGGCGGCGAAATCCCGGATACCGAGCTCGGCCATCCGCAGCACCACCTCGGAGAGGTCGGTGCGGTAGATCTCCTCGAGGGTGAACAACGGCCGCGCGTCGAAATCCTCCGGTGTGTAGAGCCGGTAGCAGACGCCGGGGCGCGTACGGCCGGCGCGGCCCTTGCGCTGGTTCGCCGAGGCCTTGGAAATGGGCCCCTCCACCAGGGAGGAGGTGAAGGTGCGCGGGTTGTAGTAGTTCATCTTGGCGAGACCGGAATCGATGACCGCGGTGATGCCGTCGATGGTGATGCTCGTCTCGGCAATGTTGGTGGCGACGACCACCTTCTTCTTGCCCTCGGGTGGCGGGGGAAAGACGGCGTCCTGCTCCTCCTTGCTGAGGCGCCCGTAGAGCGGCATGAGGTGGAGGCTGCCCGCGACGGCCGCGTGTGCAAGCGTGCTCACGCAGTTCTTTATGATCTGCTCGCCGGAGAGGAAAATGAGGATGTCTCCCTCCGGGCCCTCCTCGGTGATCCGCACCACGATCTCCTCGATCTTGCGCAGGAGCTCGTCGGGGTCGTTCTCGGCGAGCGGCGGATCGTAGACGACGTCCACCGGATACATCTCCGCGTCGATCCGCACGATGGGGGCGGCGTCGAAGTACTCGCTGAAGACCTCCGCGTTGATGGTCGCCGAGGAGACGATGACGCGGAAATCGGGCCGCTCCTCGAGGATGCGCTTGAGAAGGCCGAGGATGAAGTCGATGTTGAGGCTGCGCTCGTGCGCCTCGTCCACCATGATGACCGAGTAGCGGCTGAGCATCGCGTCGGCCTTGAGCTCCTGCAGCAGGATGCCGTCGGTCATGATCTTGATGCGCGTATCGAGGGATGTGTGGTCCTCGAAGCGCATCTTGTAGCCGACCGTCTCGCCGTGAGGCTCGCCGAGCTCGCCGGCTATGTACTCGGAGACCGACACCGCCGCGATGCGCCGGGGCTGGGTCACCCCGATCACTCCGTTCCGCGAGAAGCCGGCCTCGTGGAGAATCATCGGAAGCTGGGTGGTTTTGCCCGAGCCGGTGGGACTCTCCACGACGACGACCTGGTTCTCCTCGAGCGAGTCGAGGATGCGCTCGCGCTGTCTGTAGACGGGTAAATCGGTTCGGATCATGTGAATCAGCCGGAGCCGGCGATGCCGGCCGCCCGCGCCGCCGCTGCGTCGAGGTCGAGGTTGTCGAAGCTCTCTCGTGTCACGAGGTCCTTGACGTTCATCGTCCCCGCGGCCCGCTCCTCCGGCCCGCAGATGATGCCGACGCGTGCGCCCTTCTGTTCGGCAAACTTGAACTGCGCGCCGAGCTTCTTCGGCTCCGGATAGACCTCCGCCGACAGTCCCGCCTCGCGCATGCGGTCGGCGATGCGGTGGTAGTGCCCGATGAGGGCATCGTCGAGGCAGAAGACGAGGGCGTCGACGGTGCCGCGGCCGGTGTCCGCCCGGCCGAGCTCCTCGAGCGCGGCGATGAGACGGTCGAGGCCTACCGAGGCGCCGACGCCGGGGATCTGCTCTTTGGTGTAGAGGGATGCGAGGTCGTTGTAGCGACCGCCCGAGCACACCGAGCCGATCCCCTCGAGCTCGTCGAGAAAGGTCTCGTAGACGCAGCCGGTGTAGTAGTCGAGCCCGCGCGTAATCGAGGGATCGAGCGCCACCCGGTCGGCGATGCCGGTCTCCTCCGCCCAGGCGAGGATGCGCTCGACCCGCTCGGTGTCCTCCGCCGGACCACCGGCGAGCTCCCGCATCACCGAGAGGGTTTCCGTCGCCGTCCCCCGCGCCCGGATGTAGGCAAGGATCTTCTCCGCGCTTGCGGAGTCCGTGAGCCCCGCGAGCTCCTCCCGCGTCTTCTCCGGGCCGATCTTTCGCATCTTGTCGACCGTACGGAGCACCTCCACCGAGTGCGCGGCCGCACCGATGTGGGCGAGAAACCGGTTGAAGATGCCGCGGTGGGAGAGATGCACCGTAAAGGCCGAGAGCCCGAGTGCCTCCATGGAGCGAACGATGAGCAGCAGTATTTCGAAGTCCGCCGAGGCGGTGTCGGTGCCGACGATGTCGAAGTCGCACTGGGTGAACTCGCGGTAGCGGCCGCGCTGGGTATTCTCACCGCGAAAGACCTTGGCCACGTGGTAGCGCTTGAAGGGCAGGTAGAGCTCCGACTTGTGCTGTGCCATGTAGCGGGCGAATGGTACGGTGAGGTCGAAGCGCATGGAGACGTCCCGCCCGCCGTTGTCGGTGAAGCGGTAGATCTGTTTGTCGGTGTCCCCGCCGCCTTTGCCGAGCAGAACCTCGGTATACTCGAGCACCGGTGTATCGATGGGTACGAAGCCGTGGCGGCCGAAGACCCGCACCAGGCGGTCTATGAGCTCACTGCGTCGTGATTCGTCGGTGGGTAGAAAATCGCGAAAGCCCTTCAGGATTCGCGGCTCTATGCGCTGTGCCATATCCACCGACTACTATGCAGGATGGCCGGGCGAGTTGCAAGGCAGGCGCGAGAGGTGTTCGATTGCCACCTGCCACTTGTACATCGAGCGCGCGGGGTCGAGGGGATCGAAGGTATACAGCCTGTTGTCGAAGTAGAGCTCGAGCTTGGTGGTAAGCTGCACGTTCAGCCCCTCGATGCGCGACAAGGCGATGGTCGTGCCGGCCGCGGGGGCCGCCGCGGGCGCGCGCCGGCCCGGCCGCTGCGGGTGGAAGACGAGGCGGTCGGCGTAGAGGGTGATGGTGCCGGGGGCGATGCGGCGCACCGGGTTGGTCCGGTAACCGGTGCTGAGCACGGTATCGGTTTCCGAGAATATCGGCGTGTCCGCGGAGATCCCGTCGAGGTAGGAGCCAAAGCGCTCGAGCTGCCGGCGGTTGAGCTCGCGCACCGTCAGACGGGCCCGCGGGGCGTCATCGGGCCGGAGGTAGCCGTAGTCGGTGTAGGTCAGCCCGTAGCCGCAGGCGCTGCAGGTCACGCGCCTGCGGTGGGAGCGGAGCGTGGCGGTGCCGTTGCAGCGCGGACAGAGAAAGAGCACGTGCTCGATGTGCTCGGCGGGTCGACGTCCCCGAAAGCGCACCATGTGCGCAGCCTGCCACGCGTAGTCGTCGTGGGCGAGGAGGGCCGAGAGACGTGCGTAGATTTCGTCGGCGGTGAGGCCGCGGATCTCATCACCATCGAATGCGTGGCGAAACTCTATCACCAGCCGGCCCCGGCGCGGTGAGCGCGCCCATCGCGGATGGGAGAAGTAACCGCCCTTGAACACCGGCACGATGACCGGGATGCGGAGCAGCTTCACCAGCTTGGCCGTCGAGTAGAGCACCGGCAGCGAGGCTCCGTCCCAGGTGCGCTGTCCCTCGGGAAAGAGGGAAATGATCGCCCCACGGTCGCGCAGTCGCAGAATGGTCCGGATCAGCTCGGAATCCGACATCCCCTTGGTCTTGGGGATCGCCCCGACCAGCCACATCACACAGCGCACAAGCCGTGTGCGGAAGTTCTGATCGGCGGCGACATGATGCACGGGGTAGGGGACGAAGGAGCTCAACTGGAAAGGGTCCCAGTATCCCACGTGATTGGGGAGCAGCAGATAGGGCCGCCGCACCCGCCTCAGCAGCCCTGCGTTCTCGGCCGTGATGTTAAAGCGCAGCCTCAGCCACGTTCCCACGGTCATGCGGAGAAACCGGTGCACGTTCGGTCTGGCGAGGATCCCGGCGGTCGGCTTTCGTGCCTTCATCTGAGCCCCGCATGGTAGCGATAGTCATTGACTGTTTCAAGCGAATGGCGAACAATGTAGCATTCGGCCGACGCCCGATAGGTCCGCATACGAAACCGGCGGGAGCGACACATGAACTTCAACTGGAACCTGTTTATCCACCTCGGCATTATCGCGGTCGCCTTGCTTTTTGCGACGGTTCTGCGCGCGAAGGTGCGGTTCTTTCAGAGATTTCTCATTCCGAATGCACTGACCGCGGGTCTCATTCTGCTTCCGCTCTATAACTTCGTCTTTCCCCTCGTGGGCGTGACCGCCGCCGGACTCGGCGAGCTCGCCTATCACCTGCTCGGCATTTCCTTCATTGCGATGTCCCTGCGCACCCTACGGTCCACCGCCGTCGTGGGTGAGCATCGTCTCTTCGCGACGGTAGTGGTCGTGCTCTCCCAGTTCGCGATCCAGGTGCTCGTCGGTCTGCTCCTGACGTTTTTCCTGATCTCGACCACATATCCCGACCTCTACGAGCCCTTCGGCTATCTCCTGCCGCTCGGCTTCGTGCAGGGGCCCGGTCAGGCGTTCGCGATCGGAGAGAGCTGGACCGGCGTCGGCATCGAGGGGGCCGGGAGTGTCGGGCTGACCTTTGCCGCCATCGGTTTCATCCTGGCCACCTTCGGCGGCATCTTTCTGATCAACTTCGGGATTCACCGCGGCTGGGTGACGCGGGAGGAGCTTGCCCCGCTACGCGAGTCGAGAGTGCGCACCGGCATCTATCCCCGGGACAGTGAGCGACCCGTCGGAGCGGTCATGACAACCGAGACCGAGGCCATCGATTCGATGAGCCTCAACGCCGGCCTGGTGCTGCTCGGATACTTTCTCACCTACCTCTTCCTGAGCTTCCTCACGTGGGCCCTGTCGCTGGTCGGTCCGCTCGGCGAGGAGCTCGCGTTGAACCTGTGGGGCATCAGCTTCATCTTCGCGGCGATCATCGGGCTCGCGATAAAGCACATCATCGAGGCGGTCCGGGTCGATCATGTTATCGACACACGCACCATGAACCGCATCTCGGGTCTGTCGGTCGACGTGATGGTCACCGCGGCAATCGGGGCCATCTCGCTGGTCGCCGTCTCGAAGTACTGGATACCGATCGTGGTGCTTGCGTTCGTCGGCGCGCTCATGACCTTCCTCACCGTGCCGTGGATTGCATCCCGTGTGTTCCAGGACCACAAGTTTCACCGGATGCTGCTCATTTTCGGCGTCTCAACCGGCACCCTCTCCACCGGCCTCGCGCTTCTGCGTGTCATCGACCCCGACTTCGAGACGCCGGTTGCCTCCGACTACACCTACGCCGCCGGCATCACCTTCGTGTTCGCTATCCCCTTTATCCTCTCGATAAGCCTGCCGGTGCGCACGTTCGTGACCGGCAATTTCATGTACTTCTGGATGGCCGTGGGCATTGCGATCGCCTACTTCGTGTTCGTCTTCATCTCCTATCTTGCGTTGGCGAAAGACAAGGCGTTCGCCGGTCCGCGTCACGTCTGGTTGCGTCGCAGGAGCTGATCATCATGCGTCGAATCAACAATCCCTTTGTGGGACACGAGGGCTACGAGTGTTTCGGCTGCGCGCCTCACAATCCCGCCGGGCTCAAGCTGGAGTTCTACGAAGACGGTGATGACGTGGTGGCGACGCTGGAGCCGGCCGAGCACTTCCAGGGCTACAACCGCGTCCTCCATGGCGGCATTCAGGCCACGCTGCTCGACGAGGTGTCGAGCTGGGTCGTCTTCGTGAAGATCGGGACCGCCGGTGTCACCCAGAAGATGGAAATCAGCTACGAAAAGCCCTCCTTTGTCGGCAGAGCGGTAACCGTCCGCGCACGCCTCCTGCGAATGGAAAAGAACATCGCGGTCATCGAGGCCGAGCTCTATCAGAACGGCGATGAGCCGTCCGCACGCGCGACCTGCCGATACTATACGTATCCGGAGAGGATCGCACGGCGAAAACTGATGTATCCCGGCCTCGAGGCGTTCCTGCCGCAATACGGGCCGCCTGACGGGCCGCCTGACGGGCCGAATGAGAAGCAAGAGACGGAGAAGAACTGAGGTGATGGGAACTCGGGCGACGCACGGTTCTCGGGCCCGCGTTGCGACCATCGTCTTGACGACGGTGCTGCTCCTCGCGCTCGGCGGCTGCGAGTTTTTCACCGCAAGCGCGTTTCCGGAGTATGTGAGCAGCAT
>CAZWNS010000047.1:8665-21909 GCA_964635245.1 uncultured Spirochaetaceae bacterium | reverse complement strand
AAGGTGGAAGCGACCAAGTATACCGAGGTCGGCTACGTCGGCCGCGATGTGGAGTCCATGATCCGCGACCTCACCGCCAACGCGGTTGCCATGGTCAAGGCGGAGCTGCAGGAGGAGGTACGCGAAGAGGCCGAGAAGCGCACCGAGGAGCAGCTGCTCGATCTGCTGTTGCCGGGGGTGAAGGGGCGCGACCAGCAGCCGCAGGGCGGGGGGGCGGGAAGCGCCGCCGCCGGCGGTTCCGCCGGCGGCGGGCAGCCGCCGGCGGCCGGGTTCCAGCCGCCTGCAACCGACACGGACGCCCCGCCCGCGGCGGGCGGAGCAGGCTCCGGAGCCACTCGGGAGAAGTTCCGCGACAAGCTCCGAAAGGGCGATCTCGACGAAAAGGAGGTCGAGATTCAGGTCTCCGGCGGTGGCGGGTTCCCCGCCATCGAGATCTTCTCGGGCAGCAACTTCGAGGAGATGGATCTCAACCTCGGAAATCTCGGCAATCTCTTCGGCGGAAGGAAGAAGAAGAAACGCACCACGGTCAAGAACGCCCGCGAGATAATTCTCCAGGAAGAGATGGACAAGCTCGTCGATCAGGATCGGGTGCACGATCTCGCCAAGCAGCGTGTCGAACAGATGGGAATCGTCTTCATCGACGAAATCGACAAGATTGCCGCGAAGGAGAACCGCTCCGGTGTGGACGTCAGCCGCGAGGGCGTGCAGCGCGACATTCTGCCCATCGTGGAGGGCAGCACCGTCAACACGAAGTACGGCATGGTGAACACCTCACACATACTCTTCATCGCGGCCGGCGCCTTCCACGCCTCCAAGCCGAGTGATCTCATACCGGAGCTGCAGGGCCGCTTTCCGCTGCGGGTCGAGCTCGAGGCCCTGGGCGCCGACGACTTCGTGCGGATTCTCACGCAGCCGCAGAACGCCCTCATCCGCCAGTACACGGAGCTGCTGAAGACCGAGGGCGTGGCAATCGAGTTCACCGACGAGGCCATTCGGGAGCTCTCCGAGATCGCCGCGGACGTGAACTCGCGCACCGAGAATATCGGTGCCCGCCGTCTTCACACGATTATGGAGCTGCTTCTCGAGGAGCTCTCCTTCACGGCGACCGACCTGAAGGGGCGGAGCGTGCCGATCACGCCCGAATACGTAAGAGAACGCCTGGCCGACATCGTCCAGGATCAGGATTTGTCCCGCTACATACTGTAACGGAGATCGTTCACTGGGAGGGGAACGAAATTGACATACATCACGATTAACACTCAGCGTCCTCTCTTCATCGTCCGAAATTCGAGACAGAGGAGAGGAGCAACATGTTCCTGAACAGCACATTCGGACGAACCGTAGATGTCCTGCAGAGATCGATGGACGTCAGCCTGCTCCGGCAGGACGTGATCGCGAACAACATCGCGAACTCGGATACGCCGAACTTCAAGCGCAGTGAAGTCAACTTCGAGACGTCGCTGCGGGATGCGCTCGAGTCCGAGCAGCGCGCGCGCCGGTCCTTCCCGGCGGCCCTCACCAACGAGCGTCACATCCCGTTCGACCGGCCGGTGGACTACAGAAACGTCTCGCCGCGGCGCGTGCTCGACTATCAGACCACGGCCAAGAACAACGGCAACAACGTGGACATCGAGCAGGAATCCATGGATCTCCTGAATAATCAGCTCATGTACACGCTTATGAGCGACGCGGTACGGGCGAAGTTCAGTCAGATCAATCTGGTACTGCAGTAAGGGGAAGTTGAGATATGGGACTGTTTTCGAGCATTAACACGGCGGCAACCGGCCTGACGGCCCAGCGCCTCAGGCAGGACGTGATCTCGAACAATATTGCCAACGTGAACACAACGCGAACCACCGAGGGCGGACCGTTCCGCCGCAGCAGGGTGATATTCCGCCCGCGCGTAGAGCAGCCCTACTACCGCGGCACCTTCGTGCCCGGGCGCCTCGACAACGGGGTCGGACGCGGGGTACGGGTGACCGAGATCCAGAAGGACCTCGACGCGGAGCCCAAGCTCAAGTACGACCCGACCCACCCGGACGCCATCAAGTCCGGCCCCCGGGAGGGATACGTGGAGATGCCGAATGTAAACGTGGTGGAGGAAATGGTCGACATGATCTCCGCCTCGCGCTCATACGAGGCAAACGTGCAGGTCATAAACGGCGCGAAGACGATGTTTCAGCGCGCCCTCGATATCGGGAGGTAGGTAAATGACGTTTTCACCGGTAGAGGTAACGGGAGATCTGTTCAGGCTCGAGCGCACCAACCCCCGCCATATCGCGGGCGCCGGTGATGCGCCGCAGCAGGAACGGCAGCAGAACTTCGACGAGATGCTGATGTCGAGCCTCGGCGATGTAAATCAGGCACAGAAGGATCATGCCAATCTGGCGGTGCAGGCGGTGATCGATCCCGATTCGGTGGACACGCACGACGTGACCATCGCCGCGTCGAAGGCGAATCTCTCGCTCTCCATCACCAAGAACGTGGTGGACCGCGTGATCCAGGGATATCGGGAGATCACCTCACTGCGATAGCTCGGGATTGATAATGTAGGTACGTGTCCTGGGAGGGGAACATGAACGAATGGTTTAAGCGACTCGTGTCGCAGATCCGGGAGCTCTGGGGAAAATGGAGCGCGGTCCAGAAGGCAATACTCTTTGCCGTGGTCGGCGGTGCCGTGCTCGGTCTTGTCCTGCTGGTGGTCTTCAGCGCTCAACCGACGACGGAGCCCGTGCTCACGCGTCCGGTGCAGGATGAGGAGATGCTCGACCGGATCGCCACGCGACTGGATCAGGAAAACATCGAGTACGAAATCACCAGCGATATGCGGGTCGTGGTCGACGATGAGCGCACCGCGCGCCGCGCGCGGGGTATCCTGACCCGCTATGACCTCGTTCCCGAGCAGACCGACCCCTGGGAGCTCTTCGATATGGAGCGATGGACGCAGACCGACTTCGAGCGGAGCGTCAATCTGCAGCGCTCCATCACGCGCCAGCTCGAGCAGCATATCGAAGCTCTCGATGACGTCGATTCGGCCAGCGTGAATCTCGTCATACCGGAGCAGGAACTCTTCGAGGAAGAGCAGGATCCGGTAACCGCATCGGTCATCATAGCGCCGAAGCCCGGGAGCGACATCCGCGAGAACCGTCGGAAGGTCGAAGGGATAGAGCGGCTCATACGGTTCGCCGTGGAGGGGCTTACGGCGGAGAACATTACGATCTCCGACCGCAGCGGCGTTGTGCTGAACGACTTCGAGGGTCTCGAACAGGTCGACGCGCTCACCCTCCGAGAGCGCGAGCTTGAGCTCAAGCGTGAGGTCGAGCAGCGCTACATCGACGCCATTCGTGAGGCCCTGGGACAGATCTACGGCAAGGACCGGGTTGAGGTCGTCAACATCGACGTCGACCTCGACATGGGAAAGCGCACGTCGGAGACCACCGAGCACTTCCCCATCGTCACCAGGGAGGACGATCCGCGCACCCCCTTCGACGAGCGGGAGTACGTTCTCTCCATTCCTCGGTCGACCGAGACCGTCACCGAGGACTATGAGGGTACCGGCTTCAATCCCGAAGGCCCGCCGGGGCAGGAGGGACAGACCCCGCCCGCCTACAAGGATCTGCAGGACCTCATGTCGCGCTATTCCAACAACGAAGAGCGGGTGAACAACGAGGTCAACACGCGGACCACCCAGGAAGAGGGAAGCCCCGAGGTGGACCGGGTCACCGCAAGCGTCGCGCTGGACGGTATATGGCGCTGGGAGTATAATGAAAATGGAGAAGTTGTAATTAATCCCGACGGCAGTATCGCCCGGGAATACGTATCCGTCGGCGAGGAGGACCTCGTCAAGGCGGAGGAGCTGTTGCAGGATGCGGTCGGATTCAGCGAGCAGCGCGGCGATTCGGTGACCGTGCGGCACGTACAGTTCGACCGAAGCGACGAACACGAGCAAGAGGACGCGGCCGTGAGACGACGGCAGCAGATCCAGATGATCGTGCTCTACTCGTTGATGGGGCTTGCGGCTCTCCTTCTGGCGTTCATCGTATTCCGCCTGGTTTCGCGGGAAATCGAACGGCGGCGCCGGCTCCGCGAGGAAGAGCTTGCGCGGCAGCATCAGGCCATGCGTGAGCAGGCACTGCGCAGTGCCGAGGAAGAAGGCGAAGAGGTCGAGATGTCGGTGGAGGAACGAGCCAGGATGGAGCTTCAGGAGAACGCCATCAATATGGCGCGGGAGCATCCGGAGGACGTCGCGCAGCTCATTCGCACCTGGTTGATGGAGGAGTAGTGTATGGCACGGTCTCAAGCACCGGCAGGCGGTGGTGCGGCAGGCACCGCAATTCAGGGATCCGGCAGAAGGGGATCCACGCATCGCAAGGAGCTCACCGGCAGGCAGAAGGCGGCCATCTTTCTCGTCACCCTCGGCTCGGACATTTCTTCGGAGATCTTCAAGCATCTGCGTGAGGACGAGATAGAGTCACTGACCTTCGAAATTGCCCGCCTCGAGAGTATCGAGCCCGAGGATCGCGACCGGGTGTTGCAGGAGTTCCAGGAGCTGATGATGGCTCAGGACTTCATTACCACCGGTGGGATCGATTACGCCCGCGAGCTGCTCGAGAAATCGCTGGGCTCGCAAAAGGCGGTGGACATCATTAACCGTCTCACCTCGAGCCTGCAGGTTCGCCCCTTCGACTTCATTCGTCGAACCGATCCGACGCATCTCCTGAATTTCATCCAGCGCGAGCATCCGCAGACCATTGCCCTGATTCTCGCCTACCTGGAGCCCAACAAGGCCTCGGTCATCCTCAAGAGCCTGCCGCACGAGATTCAGTCCGATGTAGCAAAACGCATCTCTACCATGGACCGCACCTCGCCGGAGATCCTTCGCGAGGTTGAGCGGGTTCTGGAGAAGAAGCTGTCGACCTTGTCTTCGGAGGACTACACCACGGCCGGCGGCGTGGAGAGCATCGTCGAGATCCTCAACCTCGTGGACCGCTCGACCGAGAAGAGCATCATCGAGTCCCTCGAGGAAGAGGATCCGGAGCTCGCCGAGGAAATAAAGAAACGCATGTTCGTCTTCGAGGACATCGTCATGCTCGACGACAGGGCCATACAGAAGGTGCTTCGCGAGGTCGACACTACCGAGCTTGCCAAGGCGCTGAAGTCTGTGGACACCGAGGTGCAGGACAAGATCTTCCGCAACATGTCCAAGCGCGCATCGACGCTGCTCAAAGAGGACATGGAGTACATGGGACCCATCCGCGTCAAGGACGTGGAGGAGTCGCAGCAGCGCATCGTGTCCATCATCCGCAAGCTCGAGGAGCAGGGTGAGATCGTCGTGGCCCGTGCCGGCGAGGATGAGCTGGTGGTATAGGGAGCTGGTCGCATGGGACTGGAGGCGTAGCGCGTGGCAAAGAACGTCTTTCGAGCCGGGGAAGTACAGGTCGCCGGCGGTAGAATGTTCATACAGGGCCCGGAGTCTCCGCCGGAGGCACCGCAGCCGGTCGACACCGAGGAAGTGGAGGAGTACACCGGCCCTACCGTGGAGGACATCCGACGCGAGGCCGAGGAGTTCCGCAGGAACTGGGATGCCGAGCGCGAGCAGCTGATACAGGAAGCCCGCGAAGAGGCCGACCGCATCATCAAGGAGGCCGAGAATCAGGCCTTCGAAGAGGTGAAGTCCAAGAACGACCAGGCCGCGACCATCAAGCAGGAGGCCGAGGAGGAGGCCGAGCGCATCAGGGCCGAGGCGCAGGCCGAAGCCGAGCGTATCGTCGGTGAGGCCCGGGAGACGGCAAGCACGGTCGAAAAGGAGGCCCACGACCGCGGAGTGGAGCAGGGCGAGGAGAAGGGGTTTGCCTCCGGTGAGGCCGAGGTGAATCGTCTTATCGACCGGCTGCACGTCATTCTGAACAGGGCCATCGAGCGGCGCAACGAGATCATCGAGGAGTCGGAATCGCAGATCGTTCACCTGGTGCTCGAGATCGCAAAGAAGGTCGTGAAGGTGATCTCGGAAAACCAGAAGAACGTGGTGGTAAACAACGTCGTTCAGGCGCTGCAGAAGCTCAAGCAGAAATCGGACGTGATTATCCGCGTGAACTTTCAGGATCTGAAGATGGTGAGCTCGCACACCGAGGAGATCACGAAGATGGTCGAGCGCGCCGGTAATATCACCGTTGCGGAGGACTCCACCGTCGATGTCGGCGGCGCCATCATCGAGACCGACTTCGGACAGATAGATGCCCGGATCAGCTCGCAGCTTCGGGAGATAGAGGACCGCATCGTGGAGCTTGCACCGATAAAGTCGAATCCGAAGATGCAGGAGTGAGGCGCTCGGCAAAGGGCAGGGGGGACCCTTTGGGACCATTTGACAAGTACCAGACGGTAATCGAGAAGACCGATACCATCAAGCAGATCGGCCGCGTGGAGCGCGTGCAGGGACTGCTTGTTCGCAGCCTCGGGCCCCAGGCATTCGTGGGCGAGCTCTGCCGCATCGTCATACCCCGCGGGGAGTTGACCGTGTGGGCGGAGGTCGTCGGTGTGCACGGGCGTCACGTGGATCTCATGCCGTTCACCGAGATCGACGGGATAGAGGTCGGCGCGCCGGTGGTGGGGACGGGGGAAACCCTCGCGGTGCCGGTTTCCGACAAGCTGCTCGGACGGGTGCTCGACGGCCGCGGGCGACCCATCGACGGAAAGGGCGACATCGGCTCGGCCGAGTTTCAGTCGATATTCAACATTCCGCCCGACGTGCTCGAGCGGGAGACCATCACCAGTCAGATCGTTACCGGGATCCGCTCCATCGACGGGCTCATTGCCGCCGGTAAGGGGCAGCGGCTCGGTATCTTCTCCGGCAGCGGTATCGGGAAATCCACTCTCATCGGCATGATCGCGCGAAACACCGAGGCCGACGTGAATGTGATCGCCCTCATCGGTGAGCGAACCCGTGAGGTGAAAGAGTTCATCAAGAGTGACCTCGGCATGGAGGGGCTGAAGCGCTCGGTAGTGGTGGTCTCCACCTCCAATACGCCACCCCTCGCTCGCCTGCGGGGCGCATTCGTGGCCATGTCGGTCGCCGAGTACTTTCGCGAGCGAGGGAAGGATGTGATGCTGCTCTTCGATTCCGTAACCCGCTTCGCCCGCGCGCAACGCGAGATCGGTCTTGCCGCGGGAGAGCCGCCGGCGACGCGGGGGTTTCCGCCGTCGGTGTTCTCTCTGCTTCCGCGCCTCCTCGAGCGCTGCGGCACCTCCGACCGCGGCACCATCACCGGATTCTTCAGCATTCTCGTCGAGGGTGACGACATGGACGAGCCGATCTCGGACGCCGTCAGGGGTATTCTCGACGGCCATATCGTTCTCAGCCGCCGCCTCGCGCAGCGCTCGCACTACCCGGCGGTGGACGTGCTTGCCTCGGTCTCGCGGCTCGCTACGAAGGTGCAGCGACCGGCGGTGCAGGATGCGGCAGGCTACGCCCGGCGCATGATGGCCACGTATGCGGAGAGCGAGGATCTCATAAACGTGGGCGCCTATCAGCGCGGCGGCAACCGCGAGGTGGATGAGTCGATCGACAAGATGCCGCAGATAAACGCCTTCCTGCGGCAACGCATCGACGAGAAAGCGCCCATCGGTGATACCGAGTCGGCCCTGTTTCGCATCGCCGGCTATCCGCAGGTCGAGGCGGGCGGTGCCGAGCGCGGCGAGGGCGCCGTGAGCGCCGCTCACGGCGAGGGCGCCGCCGATGCGTAGGTTTGATTTTCGTCTGGAGCGCATTCTCAGCCTCCGCAAACACGGCGAAGAGCAGGCCGAGCAAAAGCTCGCACGTGTCTCCGGTGAGTATGCCCGGCTCGCGGGGGAGCTCGGTCGGCTCACGCAGGAACGCGAAGCGACGTTTCGCCTCGGCGACGCTGCGAGTCGCGCCGACATCAACTATCGCATTGCTCAGAGCGCCTACATACGCTACCTCGAGACCAGAACCCGGGAAGTGGAGTCCCGGCGGGCCGAGAAAGCCGGAGAGCTCGACACGGCGCAGGCCGAGTATCGCGAGGCGCTGAAGCACCGGAAGGTGCTCGACAATCTCAAGGACAGGCGATCGGAAGAGTACTACAGGGAGCAACGACGCGCCGAGGGGCGCGAACTGGATGATATCGGTGGACAGATGAGCATCCGCCGGCGTGAGCAGGAGGGCGGCGATGCCTGATTACAGAAGATTCGGTCCGCGTTCGCGCATCTTCGCGCTGACGCTGCTTGTTGTGTTCCTCGTTGCCGGTGGAACCGTCTGGTTCGATTACCTCGGGCTCATCGACGCGAGCCGCCTGCTCTCACCGGTGCTGCGCCTCGTGGGAATCGAAGCGGCGGAGGCGGTGCCGGAGCCGGAAGAAACCGAGCTGCTCGACCGCGCGCGTCTCGAGAAGCGGGAGACCGCCGTGGCGCAACTCGCCGACGAGCTCGATCAACGGCGGGAAGACCTCGGGGAGCTCGAGCAGGAGCTTGAGGCGCGTCGCCAGGAGCTCGACGCACGAGAGGAAGAGCTGGCCGAGAAAGAGAATTCCCTCAATCAAAGGGTGCAGCAGTTCGAAAATAGAAGAGCGATGCTTGTTGAGAACGTGGAGACGTTGACGAGCATGCGCCCCGAGGATGCGGTTGAGATCCTCGAGGGCTACGATGATCAACTGCTGATAGACACCCTGCGGGTGACTGAGGAGCTTGCGGACGAGGCGGGAGAGCTTTCCCTGGTGTCGGTCTGGCTTGCGGAGCTGCCGCCGGAACGAGCCGCCACCTTACACCGCAAGATGACGATCAAGCCGCAGGAGTGAATGAGGGATGAATGACGGCGCACTTTGGAGACATCGCAGACTCTGCTCCCCCCCGCAGTGAGTACCGGCCGGAGCTTGTAACGTCCGGTCGCGGGCTTCCGGGTGCCGGCCGCTTCGGCGGCGGCCCGGCGGCCGCCGTTCCCGGGGGGCTGCGTTCCCCGCTCGCCGGAACCCTGCCTCGGGCGTCTACGTTCGAAGATACGTTCAACAGGGCACTATCCCGAGACCGTGCGCGTCCGACCGACCGGATGCGGAGCGGGGAGCGTGAAGCACGCGAAACCGCGGAAGCCCGGAAGGACCGCGAGGCCCGGGAAGCCCAAGAGGACCGGGAGGCCCGGAAAGCCCGGGAGGCCCGCGAGGCCCGGGAAGCTGCTGATGCGGCTCGAGAGGCCGCGCGGCGCGACGCCGACAGGGCGCCGGATCGGGCCGCGGAAGATACGGCGGCGGACGCCGCGGAAGAGGCTGCCGAGAGGGCGGAGTCCGCGCGTGACGGCGAGCAGTCGGAGCGATCAGGTGAGAACGACGAGGCCGAGTCCCGGGCGGCCCAGGCGTCCGAGGACGCCGGGGAAAGCGAGGAATCGGCGAGCCGAGACGATAGCGACGGGGATAACGAGAGTAAGAGCGCCGGTGACGACAGGGACTCGGAACAGGACGCCGCGAAGGTCTCGGATAAGGAAACCGCGGTAGACGCCGCGGAGGAGTCCGTCGCACGGTCGGACACCGAGAATGAGTCGGGCTCACAGCGGGAGCGGACAGCGGAGGATCGCTCCGGCCGTGATGAGGTCGACGGCGAGGAAGAAAAGGCAACGCGCGGTGACTCCGATGCCGGGAAGGCGGAGGGCCCGCAACGGTCGGAAACGGACCGCGAGGCGGCGGAGAACACCAAGGCGAAACAGGACGGCGAGGCGCCGGAGGGAGAACGTCGCGAGGCCGAGGCCGAATCCCGGAAGACAAGCGAAGCCGCGGAAAAACGTTCCCCCGGCGAGCGTTCGCCCGACGAGGCGGAAGGTGAGCGCGATGCCGAGGCCGCGGCAGCCGACGCGAGCGCCGCATCGTCCAGGTCGGCGGATCAAGATGCGAAGGCAACCGCCGGTCGCACCGGCAGCTCCGACGGCGCCCAGGAGGACGGCGGGCGAGCAGAGCAGGCCGAAGGCGGCGCGGAGCGCGCGCGACGCGCTGCACGGGAAGCCGGATCCGGAGAGCGGGGCACGGGCGAGCGCGATTCGGGTGACTCCAACGCGGGCGGCTCGAGGCAGGGGCAACTGCAGTCGCAGACGCAGTCACGGACGTCCGAGGACGGCGGCTCGAAGGACGGTGGGCGAAACGCGGGGGAGTCGGCGTTCGAGCGCATGATCGCGGAGACCGAGTCGGGGCGTGAGTCCGGCCGGCAGACCGGGGGTTCCCGAAAACCAGGCGGCGACGCGGCGCTTACGCGGCAGGTGCACGACGCGCATCCCGAAATTGTCAAGCAGGCGCGGCTCATCCTTCGCGGCGAGCGCGGCGGTGAGATTCGCCTGCATTTGAAGCCCGAGTCGATGGGAAGCGTGCGGGTTCAGCTTCATCTTGAGGATAACCGTATAGCCGGGCGAATTATTGTCGAGAATTCTAGTGTTCGGGATGTCTTCGAGCAGACGATCGAAGACCTGCAGCGCGCCTTCCGGGAGAGCGGGCTCGAAACCGGCGAACTGGAAGTCTCGGTGGAGGAACGCGGCGACCGCCGCGGCGACGAGGACGCATCACGGAGCAGAGATACACGTGCGGTACGGGCCCTCGAGGAGAGTGTTCCCCGCATGACCGAGATAGAATTGGATACGCGGCTGGTGAATCTACTGGCCTAGGAGGAGCGGAAAGAACATGGAGCTTTCCAACACGCTATCAGGCGACGCGCTCGCGAAACTCGAGGCTCAGGTAGAGTCGTTCAACAAGAGCGTCGAAGGCGGGCGCGAGTCGAAACAGGAGATGGGAAAGGACGAGTTCCTGAAGCTGCTCCTGACTCAATTGGAGAATCAGGACCCGACATCTCCCATGGAGGACAAGGAGTTCATCGCCCAGATGGCTCAGTTCTCGGCCCTTGAGCAGATGACGAACATGTCCACCGAGTTCGCCAAAGTCGGCCGCCTGCTTTCGGCCGGTCAGGCGGGTGACCTGCTGGGGAAAACCGTCGACGTTAACTCCGGCGATTCGGTTATCAGCGGGCGCGTTCGGGATGTTACCTTCGGGGAGTATCCGCAGATAAACATCGACGGCACCTACTACGACTACGACAGCGTACAGCGAATCTACGAAGAGGGGGCTCAGCCATGATGCGGTCGCTTTACTCCGGTGTGTCCGGACTGCAGAACCATCAGACCCGGATGGACGTAATCGGTAACAACGTATCGAACGTCAACACGACCGGGTTCAAGAAAGGCCGCGTGCAATTCCAGGACATGATTTCGCAGATGCTTCAGGGAGCCGCGCGTCCGCGCGAAGAGGTCGGCGGTGTGGACCCGAAGCAGGTCGGTCTTGGAATGCAGGTCGCCTCCATCGATACGATTCACACCCAGGGCTCGCTTGAAACCACGGGCGTGAAGAGCGACGTCGCGATTCAGGGGAACGGGTTCTTCGTGCTGCGCGACGGAGATCAGCAGCTCTACACGAGGGACGGCAGCTTCTCGGTCGATGAGGAAGGGATGCTCGTGAACCCGGCAAACGGTATGCGGGTTCAGGGCTGGCAGGCCCAGACGGTGGACGGCCGGAACCTCATCAACACCTCCGAGTCGGTACAGGACCTCAATATTCCGGTAGGAAGCAAAGATCCCGCCCAGGAAACGACCGAGGTCCTTCTGGCGAGTAATCTCAACAAGAACACCCCCGTGATTCCGGAGAATGCCACGGAAGGCGAGATCGAGGACGGTACCTGGACGGTGGAGTACGATATCTACGATTCCTTCGGCAACACCCACACGATGCGTATCGACTTCACGAAAGTCGAGGACGTTCCGAACCAGTGGGAGGCCGCCGTGCAGATCGATCCCGAGGAGGACGTGCCGCCGAACCAGGCCGTCGCGGTCGACGGCGTGGACAGCGCGGACAACCAGACATTTCTCGTCGATTTCGCAAACGACGGTACGATTCAGCAGGTCTCGAACGCGGAAGGCGGAGTTGTGGACGAAGGTGAGCTCTCCGTCGACATAAGCTTCCAGGTGCCCGAGGCCCAGATTCCGGTTGACGAGGAGACGGGGCTTCCCGAGGGCCCCCAGACCCAGACCTTCAATCTCAATCTCGGAGAGGTCGGCGCATTCGTGGATTCGATGACCCAGTACGCCTCGCAGAGCTCAACGAAGGTGTTCAGCCAGGACGGCTACGGCATGGGGTACCTCGAAGACTACCGGATCGACCAGTCCGGGACGATCACCGGCGTTTTCTCCAACGGGACCACCAGGCCTCTCGGCCAGATCGCGCTTGCCTCATTTACGAATCCTGGAGGGCTTGAGAAAGCTGGAGAAAACAATTATGTTGAGACCATCAATTCCGGACTGGCCGATGTTGGGGTCTCCGGCGTAGCGGGAAAAGGCAAAGTCATCTCGGGATCATTGGAGATGAGCAATGTCGATCTCGCGGAACAATTCACCGATATGATCGTGACCCAGCGCGGGTTCCAGGCAAGCTCCAGAACAATTACCACCTCCGACGAGATGTTGCAGGAGTTGCTCACGCTGAAACGATAGGGAAACCGCGATAGATGATTAGAGTTACGCGGCTGGATGGGAAGGAATACTATGTGAATCCCCACCAGATTGAATACATGGAAAAGAATCCCGATACGACACTGACGATGCTTTCCGGGAAGCGACTGGTGATCCAGGAGGATCACCAGTCCGTCATTGATCGGATCGTTGAGTACCGGGCTCGCATCGGGGCCTTCAAGAACGAGGAGTAGGTGATCTATGGATTACGGCACGATACTCGGCGTTACCGTCGGATTCATAATGATCGGCATGTCCATCATCACCTCGGGCGGAAACCTGATCGCTTACCTGAACCTTCCGTCGGTCCTGATGGTTCTGTTCGGTTCCTTTGCGGCGATGATGGTGGCGAACCCGTTGACGCGCATGCTCGGGATTATGCGCTACGTGCGCAACGCGCTCCGTGTGCCCGACTGGCAGGAGCAACGCATCATCGAGGAGCTGGTGCGGTTCTCGGACAAGGCGCGAAAGGAGGGGCTGCTGGCGCTGGAGGACGACCTCGAGACGATCGAGGACGAGTTCATGCGCAAGGGCATTCGCCTGGTGGTTGACGGGACCGACCCGGAGATCATCAAGAACATCCTCTACAACGACCTGGAACAGCTGCAGGATAGACACGACACCGGCATAAAGATCTTCGACGACTGGGGCAAGATTGCGCCGGCGTTCGGCATGATCGGTACGCTCACCGGTCTTATCGCGATGCTGG
>CAZWNS010000047.1:0-8565 GCA_964635245.1 uncultured Spirochaetaceae bacterium | reverse complement strand
CAGAGCGAATTGGAGTAGCCTATGGCGCGCGGTAGAAAGAAGAAGAAGTGCCCACCTGAGGGCGCAGCCGACTGGCTGCTCACCTACGGAGACATGGTCACGCTGCTTCTCACGTTCTTCGTGTTCCTGTACACCGCTGCGGAGATCGACGGGTACCGGCTGCAATTGGTGCTTGCCGCCTTTCCCGGCCTCGGCAATCTTGAAGGCGGCGTGACGCTCTCGGAGGGACGCCTCGCCGAGCTCGGCAACACCATCGAGTCGCTGCCGTCGGTGCAGCGGGGCAGAGCCCTCGACGAGGCCCGGCGGCAGGCGGTGAGTATCTTTGAGCCGGAGGTCCGCAGCAACGAGGTTCGCATCACCCAGGACGAGCGCGGCCTGGTGGTTTCCCTCGCCTCGGATGCCTTTTTCGAGACGGCAAGCGCGGACTTGAATATTGAGGCCTCTCGCGAGGTGTTCATCAAGCTCTCCGAGCTCCTGCAATCGGATGCGGTCGGAGACCGCAAGTTCCGCATCGAGGGGCACACCGACAACGTACCGACGGCGCCCGACGGCCCATGGGAGACCAACTGGGAGCTTTCCACCGCCCGCTCGTTGAGCGTGTTGCGACTGTTGCGTGACTACGGGGTTCCTGAGGACCGGTTTCAGGTCATGGGCGTTGCCGACACGGTACCGCTCGTGAGTAACGACACTGCCGAAGGCCGTGCGTATAATCGACGGGTCGATGTGATTATCCTGACCGAAGGACACCTGTAGAAGGAGAGCAATCCATGTCCGACGATCTGCTTGGAAACGACGAAGAGCTGGAGGCCGAAGAGCAAGCTGCCGGCCAAAAAACCGGCGGATTCCTCTCGGGCCTCATCATAGAGATTCTCAAATGGGCCGGTATCGTCATCGGCGCCATTATCTTTATCGTCACCGTGGTAGTCGTCACCATGAGGATAATGGGTACGGGGTCCGCCTCCCAGACCGAGATTCCCGAGAGCCAGGAGTATGAGGTGGCGCCGCCGCTTCTGGATTGGTACTCCCAGATCGGTGAGGTGCGCGGTCAGACTGACGACGAGGTGCGAAAGACCTTTATCATCGAGCCCTGGCTCGGCTACGATGGGGAAAACAAGCAACTGCAGAACGAGCTCGTCCAGCGGAGGATCCTCCTCAAGGAGGAGGTGGAGCTGTACTTCAGCAGCAAGACCGAAGACGATATCGTGGGCTCGGAGGAGCGCGAGCTCGTCAAGGAAGAGTTGCGCCGGCGCCTAAACGAGCTGATTACCACCGGGCAGATCGAGACGGTTGCGTTCAACCGCTATACGGTAGTTGACTTTTAGCGGCAGGTTGCAATTTCTCTTGGTGTGTGAGACAATTGCAGATAGGAGGGGAAATCTAATCAATGACCGAGGTTCTCTCTCAGGACGAGATTGATCAGCTTCTAACTGCGATCACGTCCGGAGATGTCGAGACCGAGGAAGTCAGTAGGCCCGCTGATCAACGCAAGATCAAGATCTACGACTTCAAGCGGCCCGATAAGTTCTCCAAGGAACAGATTAGAACCGTCTCCATCATGCACGAGACCTTCGCGCGCCTGACCACCACCAGTCTCAGCGCGCAGCTGAGGTCCATCGTCACGGTCCACGTTGCCTCGGTCGACCAGCTTACCTACGAGGAGTTTATCCGCTCCATTCCCAGTCCCGCGACCCTCGCGGTCATAAACATGGACCCCCTCAAGGGCTCGGCGATTCTCGAGCTCGACCCGGCCATTACGTTTTCCATCATTGATCGGCTGTTCGGCGGCCCCGGCGACGAGGCAAAGCTCGATCGGGAGCTCACCGACATCGAGACCTCGGTCATGGAGAACATCATCGTCCGCATTCTCGGTAACATGCGCGAGGCGTGGAGTCAGGTCATCGATCTGAGGCCCAGGCTGGGGCAGATCGAGACAACGCCCCAGTTCGCGCAGATCGTGCCGCCGACGGAGATGGTGGTCCTGGTGACCCTCGAGACGAAAGTCGGAGAGGTCGAGGGCATGATGAACTTCTGTATCCCGTATCTCACCATCGAGCCGATCATCTCCAAGCTCTCGGCGCAGTACTGGTATTCCTCGGTCCGCCGTGGAGCGACGACGGAGAATCTCAACATCCTTCGCGAGCGACTGTCCTCGACCGAGCTCACGATGGTTGCGGAGATCGGGGCGATGGACCTGACCGTACGGGACGTGCTCTCGCTTCAGGTCGGGGACGTGGTACGCTTGCAGAATACGCGGGTCAACGACCCGATGGTGTTGAAAATCGGCAACCGACGAAAATTTCTGTGCAAGCCCGGCCAGATCGGTAACAAACTGGCCGTCCAGATCATCAATCAGCTCGAGGATATCGAGCAGGAAGAGTTCGAAGAGCTTGCCGCCGAAGAAGGAGAGTGAGAATGAGCGACGGATCTCTTTCTCAGGATGAAATTGATGCTCTACTGCAGGGAAGCGGCGATATGGACTTCGGCGGCGGAGCTGCGCCGGGAGGCGGGGCCTCCATCTCCGAGGCCGATGTAGATCGTTTCAGGCAGGTTATCGCGGCCACGGTTGAGTCGCAGAAATCCAACCTCTCGATGCTGCTCAACAAGCAGGTATTGCTCGAGGGCCCGAAGGCGGAGCTCTCCGATGAGAGCGCGTTTGCCCAGGGAGTGCCGGAACAGGTCGTCGAGATAAAGCTCGACCTTACCGACGGTGTCGTCGGGGGGCATCTGTATCTGGTGCCCGAAGACGTCGCGCTCGCCATCGCCGGTCCCATGATGGGGCAGGAGGGTGTCGAGCTCGATGACGCGGCGGTAAACGCCCTCCAGGAGGCGTTCTCGCAGATCTCGGGCCCCATTGTGACGGCGCTCGGCGAACAGGCGGGGACAACGGTTCTTACCGGGCCGCCGGCGGGACGGCAGGTTTCGAGCGACCAGGCGCAGACCCCGGCGGGCAGCTTCGCAAAGCTGACGTACGGCTTGAACGTCGAGGGTTCGAAAGTCGGCGAGATTGTCGAGGTCTACGCCCCCGAAGTGGTGCAGGCGGTTGCCGGCCAGGCTCAGCAGCAGGCACCGTCGACCCGGCAGGCCGGAGGCATGGAGGGTGGTTTCTCCGGCATGGCGGCTGCGGCCGGAGGCGGCGGCCAGGCGGCGTTCGGCCAGCAGCAAAGCGGTGGCCGGCCGACGGCGGACATGGGCGGCCAGGGACCAAGCGTGCAGTCGGTGCAGTTTCCGAGCTTCCAGTCCCAGAGTGTCCAGGGCGAGCAGGGCAACATCAGCCTGCTCATGGACGTGTACATGGAGATGACCGTGGAGCTCGGGCGTACGAGGAAGCTGATCAAGGAGATCCTCGGGATGGGCGAAGGCACCATCATCGAGCTGGATAAGCTGGCGGGCGAGCCGGTGGACATCCTGGTGAACCACAAGCTCATCGCCAAGGGAGAGGTCGTGGTCATCGATGAGAACTTCGGTGTCCGCGTCACGGAGATCGTTTCGCCGATGGAGCGTGTCAGTAACATGACCTGAGACGACTGACCGCACGGCGACAGGTGAATACCGCGGCAGGTAGGGCCGCATCCTTGGGAGGGGAACGATCAAACACACAGCCATTTTCATCATACTCATGCTATGTCTGCTTCCGCTTGCCGTCGCGCAGTCGGGCGACGGCGGTGCGACCGGCGAGACGGCGGAAACCGCGACGTCCGAGGACGAGCCGGTCGACGAAGGAAGTATGACCTTTGGTGAGGAGCCGGGGGAAGACGAGCGCGCGGAGCCGGGCTCCATAGACTCATTCGGGGTCTGGGACTTTGTGCGGATGGTCGTCGTGCTCGGTATTGTCATCGCGATCATCTACGTCGTGTTCTACCTCCTCAAGCGGGCATCCGGCGGACGCTTCGAGAACAGTCCGATGATCCGGATCCTCGGCAGTCACGGTCTTCCCGGAAACAAGGCACTGCATCTCGTCGAGGTCGGTCGGGAAGTGTTTCTTGTCGGTGTGGGCGACGGCTCCATCACGTTGGTTTCCGCGATTTCCGACCAGGAGAGCCTCGACGAGCTGAGGCTCAAGGCATCCACCACGACCACCGGGGGCGGGGGAAGCTTCGCCGACATGCTGTACGGATTCTTTCACGGCGGTGGCCGGGAAGACTCCGGCGGCGGCGATCGCGGAAACGGGGCCGGCGGTACGGAAGGCGAGGAGGCCCGAAGGGGCGGCCGGGGAACGGCGGGCTCGAGTATGGGTGCCGCCGGGGCGCCGTCGTCATTTTTCGAATCCCAGAAGGAACGGCTTCGAAAACTGCGGTAGACGGAGGGCCCGGGCGGCTCTGCGTGACTTGAAACTGGGGGGGGAATGAAACGAAGTACGCTTGCTACGGTCCTGCTGCTTGCGGTGGCGGCAACCTTCCCGGCGCCGACGGCGGGCGCCCAGGAGGACGCCGGAGGCGCCGCCGTCGAGGAGGCTGTGCCGACCGGCGAGGAGGCGCTGCAGGTACCGTTCATAGATCTCAACATCCGGGAGCCGCAGAACAGTCAGGAGGTGGCACTGTCGGTTCAGCTGCTGCTGATTCTCGCGGTGCTCAGCCTCGCGCCGTCGATCATCATCCTCACCACGTCCTTTCTGCGGATCGCGATTGTGTTCGACTTCGTCAAGCGCGCTCTCTCGCTGCAGCAGGTGCCTCCGACACAGGTGCTGATGGGAGTGGCGTTGTTTATGACCGTGTTCATCATGTGGCCGACCATCGAGGAAGTCTACGAGGATGCCTTTCAGCCGTTCCGTGACGGGGAGATCGGTATTGAAGAGGCCTACGAGGAGACCATCGGTCCGCTGCGGGTGTTCATGTACCGGCAGATGAGGGCGGACCCGCAAAGCGTGCGCCTGTTCATGCGCATGGGCGGCCTCGAGCGGCCGCAGAATCTCGCCGACGTGCCTACGCGGGTTCTGTTGCCGGCCTTCGTGCTGCATGAGCTCACCGTGGCCTTCAAGATCGGCATCCTGCTCTTCATCCCGTTCATCATCATCGATATGGTCGTCGCGTCGACGTTGATGTCTATGGGCATGATCATGCTGCCGCCCATCATGATTTCCCTTCCGTTCAAGCTGATTCTGTTCGTGCTCGTTGACGGATGGAACCTGATCACTCAGCAGCTTGTAGCAAGCTTTGGAGGTTTTTGATGGATGCTGCATATGCCGTATACATCGTACGAGGCGGGGTGCTTCAGATCCTGCTCATGGCTGCGCCCATTCTGGGTATCGGCATGGGGGTGGGGCTCGTTGTGGCCATCTTTCAGGCCACGACCTCGATACAGGACCAGACCCTGAGCTTCATTCCGAAAATCGCGGCAATTCTCTTCGCGGTCGTGATCTTCGGGCCATGGATGATACAGACACTGCTGCGGTTCACGATGAGCATCTTCGAGCAGATTCCCAATATGGTGGGATAGGAGTGCCCGGGTGATCGACGCCGTTGCCGCGAACAGCCAACTCTTCCTCCTCGTGTTTGTTCGCGTTTTTGCCCTTCTGGCGACGGCACCCATGGTTTCCTCTTCGTCGATCCCGGCCCTGGCGAGAGTTGCGCTCGCGCTGATGGTGGCGGCCCTTGTGTTCCCGCAGGTCTCGAGCGCCGGCTATCCCCTTCCCGACACGGGTCTGGCGTTCGTCCTGCTGCTCGTCGGCGAGGCGCTCGTCGGTATTATCACGGGCTTCTTCCTGCTCCTCGTATTCGCGGTGTTCCAGCTTGCCGGGCAGATGTTTTCCCTTCAGATGGGCTTCGGCGCATCGGAGGTAATCGATCCGTTGTCCCAGGTCCAGATTCCGCTCATGGGCCAGTTCCTGAACCTGTTTGCGATGCTCATCTTTGTAAACACGAGCGGCTTTCAGAAAATATTCCTCATAGGCGTGCAGCGCTCCTTCGAGCGCATGCGCGCGGTTGACCTCGTGCTGATTCGAACCGACGTCGTGCAGCAGGTCATGGCCCGGCTCTCGGGACTCTTTCAGGACGCACTGGTCATTGCGTTTCCCATTCTCGGCACCCTGGTGCTTGTCTATGTGGCCATGGGGTTGCTCGCGAAGGCCGCGCCGCAGATGGATCTTCTCGTGCTCGGCTTCCCGATCTCCATCGGCGTCACCTTCGTGGTTCTGTTCCTCGGTATTCCCTTTCTCGCGGAGGCCATTTCGCAGTTGATGGACGACGGATTCGAGCTCATTCAGGCGATGTATACCGCCGGGCAGGACGCCGCTATAGAGGCGGGGGAGGCCGGGGGGCTATGATAGAGCTCGGACCGATAGCCGTAAGCGGCGCACCGGCGACCCGGGAGGCAGCCCTCCGCCCCCTCGGTGCCGATCTCGCGCGGATGCACCTTCAGTGGTTCGCCTCGCCGGAGGAAGAGGGACGCACCGAGGAGGCGACCGAGCACAAGATCCGCAAGTCCCGCGAAGAGGGCAAGGTTGCAAAGTCGCAGGACGTCACCGGCGCCATCATTGTGCTCTTTACCACGATTACGCTCGCGATTTTCGGCGGCTATCTGCTCAACACCATGTTGGCGATGATGACCTTCTTCTACGGTAGCGCCGCGGAGATGGACATCACGAAGTCGAACGCGGTGACGCCGGCCTTCTACTCCTTCTTCATCCGCCTGACGCTGCCGGTGGCCGCCGTGGCCTTCGTGGCGGCGGTCATGGGGAACGTGATCCAGGTCGGTGCGCTGTTTACCCTGAAGACCATAAGTCCGGACTTCAACAAGATCGTCCCACGCTTCGACAAGTTTCTCGAGCGTACGTTTACCTCCGTGGAGGCGGTCTACAACTGGTTCAAGTCCATGGGAAAGGTGATCATCCTCGGCGTCATCGCCTTCTTCAATATCTGGATCGAGATAGAGCGACTCATCAACCTGATCCACGTTCCGCTTCTCCAGGGCTTTGGTGCGGTCGCCTCGATTGCGTTCCGCATTGTCATCCAGGCGGCCATCGTCATGCTGTTTCTGTCGGTCTTCGACTACATGTTCCAGCGACGGCAGCACCTCGAGTCCCTGAAGATGAGCAAGCAGGAGGTGAAAGAGGAGCGCAAGACCTACGAAGGTGATCCCCTGGTCAAGAGCCGCCTGCGACAGCAGATGCAGGAGATGATGTCACGAAACATGGTGCGGAACGTGCCGCAGGCGGACGTGGTCGTCACGAACCCGACACATTTCGCGGTTGCGCTCGAGTACAACCGCGCGACGATGGTGGCCCCGACGGTGACGGCAAAAGGACAGGACAACATGGCGCGGATCATCCGTGAAACCGCGGAAGCGGCCGATGTTCCGGTCATCGAGAACAAGCCGCTTGCGCGCGCCCTCTACGCCGAGGTCGAAATCGGCGACACGATCCCGGAGAAGTTCTATGAAGCGGTCGTCACCGTGCTGAAGCAGGTCTACCGGATGTCCGGTCGGCAGGCGGGGGTGGTCGGATAATGGAGAACACAGATGGCTGACGTGCAAACGGTCTTCTCAAACGCCTTCCTGAAGCAACGAAGCGACGTGCTCGTTGCGGTGGGTGTCATCATCGTGGTGATGATGCTCATTATCCCCCTGCCCACGATGCTGCTCGACACGCTGATGTCGCTCAATCTCGTGTTCGCGCTGCTCACGATCCTCATTACCCTGTACATCAAGAATGCGCTGGAGTTTTCCGTCTTCCCGACGCTCCTTCTCGTCATTACGGTGTACGGCCTGGCGCTGAATGTGTCCTCCACGCGGCTCATTCTTTCCCAGGGAGCGGAGTTCGACGGCCGGATCATTCAGGCCTTTTCGAACTTCGTCGTCGGTGCGGCCGGTACCGAGGGTCTCGTCATCGGGCTCATCATCTTCATTATCATTATTGCGGTGCAGTTCATCGTGATCACGAAGGGTGCCACTCGGGTCGCCGAGGTCGCCGCCCGCTTCACGCTCGACGCGCTTCCCGGTAAGCAGATGGCCATCGAGCAGGAGTACAGCTCCGGTGCCATCACCGAGGAGGAGTCCACGAGGCGTAAGCTCGATCTCGAGCGGGAGGTCGATTTCTACGGCGCCATGGACGGTGCCTCGAAGTTCGTGCAGGGCAACGTTCGCGTCGGCCTCCTGATCACGGTGGTGAATATCATCGGGGGCATCGTGGTGGGCATGACCATCCACGGGGAGAGCTTCAACGTCGCCCTCAATACCTATATCTCGCTTGCCATCGGGGACGGCCTCGTGACCCAGTTCCCGGCGCTGATTATCTCCACCGCCACGGGACTCATCGTGACGCGGTCGATCTCCGAGGAGACCTTTGGTACCGATCTCACGAAGCAGTTCACCGGTCAGGCCCGCATCTACTGGATCGCGACGTTCTTTCTGTTCGCGCTGTCCCTGCTCCCCGGTTTCCCGTGGTATGTCCTGATGCCGCTTGCCGGGCTGTCGGCCATGCTTGCCTGGCGTCTCGGCCGCAAGCAGGTGGCCGAAGAGCGTGCGGCCGCGGAGGCAGCTCCGAAGCCGAAGGAGGAACCGCAGCAGATGTCGCCGGTGGCGCCCCTCGATCCGCTCTCGCTGGAGCTGGGCTACGGGCTCGTGCCGCTCGTG
>CAZWNS010000046.1:17918-21919 GCA_964635245.1 uncultured Spirochaetaceae bacterium | reverse complement strand
TCAAACCCGATATTTCGGGTTCGCTTCAACAGATGATTCTTTTCGTCGTCCCAGTTGAAGGTCACGGAAACAAAATACGAATTGTGTGCCTTTTGTCAATACGAGAATGCTATGCTCCATGTATGCCGACCAATTGCTGCGAACTCAGAACCCGAGGCAACGTAACGAAGAGGTCAGCTGAATTGGGGCGGAGCCAACAAAGGGCGGTAATCCGCGAGCGCCGGCAACGCAGCGCAGCGCCACTGTTGGCAACCGAAAACTCCAAAAGCCCCAATTTCTGCTGAACCGAAATGTTATGTCGTTGCGCTGCTTAAGGACTGTTCGTTCACTCGGCTTCGATGCCAAGTATGAGGAGAGGAACCGGCGGGTTGCTTCGTCCATGTCGCATTACATTGTATACTTCACCCTCGAAGTAGGCGACGCCCGATGACATCTCGGTCTGCATAGATTTCGTTGGCAGGATTTCGACACCAAGATTGATTACGCCGCCGGTGTAGAAAAGCATATGCTTGACAAAGAGGTCGTAGGCTACAAAGGAGTACTTTCCAAACTGGACTTCGACCGCGACCTCATTCTTTACGAAGTCGGTTTGGTTGTAAGAGTAAATGGGTTGAGCTTCGCCGTTCTCTTCCAGAAATTTCTTTTGTTCAGACGCCTGCATGGACATTGACTTTTCCATGAGCGCCCTGTCGAGGGTTATGTAGTAGCTGTACCGACTCTCATGCCATTGTTGTCGCGAAAACTGCTCCTTGAATGCCGCGTTAATTGAGCTTGGACTGTAAAGCATGCGCCCTTTCATCCGTTTTTCTTTGCTGACCTTGGTGCGATGTTCTTCGGCGCTAATCGTAGCCACGACGCGTTTGATTTCATCGTAGAGCGATTGGTTGTGAACTATGAGGTACTCTTCGCCGTTCAAGTGCGAGTATGTCTTCGCGATGCGCATGTGTTACTGCCAATCCGAGGGGCGCCGCGCAACTTTGTCCTCTGGCGATGGAACATGAATCGGGCGAGTCATAGGACGAAGATTAAGGGTGCCATTGCGAAACTGTGATATACGGTTTTCGGCAATATCCAAGTAGCGATCCTCTTTGTCGACACCGACGGCGTTTCTACCGTTCTTGAGTGCAGCGATTAGCGCCGAACCGACGCCAGCAAACGGATCCAATACCCAATCGTCAGCATTTGTTAGGGCGAGAACGCATCTTTCGACGAGTTCAACCGGGTACTGGCAAGGATGCTCGGTTTTCTCGGGATGATTAGACTTTACGTTGGGAATATCCCACACAAGTTCAGACCAATCACGAACAACTATATCCCAAACGTCCGACGGATTCTTTCCCAAGGGGTTACCGGAGTAGTCCCCTTTGTTCGGACCTTTGAAGTGACGTTTGCCTGGATACTTTGCCGGAACACGCACGTCATCCAAGTTGAAGACGTACTCGTCTGCCTTTGTGAACCAGAGAATAGTTTCGTAGCGGCCTGAAAAGCGTTTGCTCGCATGGAGTCCGTGTCCGAATCGCCAGATAATGCGGTTCCGGAGATGAAGGCCGAACTCCTTGAAAATGTGGTAATAGAAGATATCGAGTGGAAACACCTCGCCGTCTTTGACATAGTTACCGACTTGCCAGCATATGCTTCCGTCTTCCGCAACTACTCTTACAATCTGCTCGATGATTCTCTTCTGTCCGTCGAGATACTTTTCGATTGAGGATTTTGTCTCATATTCCTTGCCAACGTTATAGGGTGGCGATGTGATCGCGAGTTTGAAGAATCCAGGTTGATAGTCCTTGAGAACATCCCGAGTATCTCCGTTGTGAAGTGCGTATTCATTCTGCGTGAAGAGATTCACAATACTCCCCAGTGAACTAGGTCTTTTCATTTGCCTGCACCTCCCACCAAGAGGTACAGGCGTTAGCGACATGCTACTTGCAAAAACGAGGTGTTTCAACTGAGGTTCAACGACATAACATAATCCATCGCGCTTTTTCCCGTGTTCTCCTCCGTCGACGCCCAAACAGCTGAAAGCCCGCCACCTACCCCACCCGAAACAACTTCATGACCTCATTCCCCAGATGGTCAATGGCCTTCACTGCAATCCGACCCGACGTGGGCTTCGCGAGCGGCCGTGAGATAATGCTGTGCAGACTCTCCCATGCTTCGCGGTCGATGAACCACCCGGCGCCCGCCGTCGGCGCCCTCAGTGCGCTTCCGGCGCGCCGATGACGTCGCGGGGCTTGGAGCCGCGCTGAGGCCCGACCACGCCGATGCGCTCCATCTCCTCGACGAGGCGCGCCGCGCGGTTGTAGCCGATCTTCAAGCGGCGTTGCAGGTAGGAGGCCGATGCCTTGTTTGCGGAGACCACGATGTCGATGGCCTTCTCCATGAGCGGGTCCTCGAGCTCGCCCTGCATCGCCTCTTCATCTTCGTCGTCGATGAAGATCTCGTCGTCGATGTACTCCGGCTCACCGAGGGTCTTCACGTGCTCGACCACCCGCTCCACTTCGGCGTCCGAGAGGAAGGCCCCCTGCATGCGCGTGGGGAAGGGGTCCCAGGCTGAGGTAAACAGCATGTCGCCCTGGCCGAGGAGCTTCTCCGCCCCGCCGGCGTCGATGATGATGCGAGAGTCGACCTTGCTCGAGACCATGAAGGCGATCCGCGACGGAATGTTCGCCTTGATGAGGCCGGTGATGACGTCGGTCGACGGGCGCTGCGTGGCAAGCACGAGGTGGATGCCCACCGCGCGGGACATCGCCGCGAGGCGCGCAAGCGTCGACTCGAGCTCCTTGCCCGAGGTCGTCATGAGGTCTGCGAGCTCGTCGACCACCACCACGATGTAGGGAAGCGGCTCGGTGGCGAGACTTCGCTTCTCGATCCTCTCGTTGTAGGCGCCGATGTCGCGCACGCCGAGGGAGTCGAGCAGGCTGTAGCGGCGCTCCATCTCGTAGATGCAGTACTGCAGCGCCTGGAACGCCCGCCTGGGGTCCGTGATGACCGGCGTGAGCAGATGCGGAATATCGTTGTAGAACTTGAGCTCCACGATCTTCGGATCGATGAGCATCATCTTCACTTCCTGCGGGCTTCTGCGGTAGAGAATCGAGCAGATGATGGAGTTCACGCAGACCGATTTCCCGGAGCCGGTCGCGCCGGCTATGAGCAGATGGGGGGTCCTGGTGAGGTCCACGATCTCCACGTCGCCGGGGATGTCCTTACCGAGCGCGAGCGGAATATCCTGCTTGGAGCTCCAGAACTCGTCCTGGCGAATGAGCTCCATGAAGCTGACGATGTGGCGCCTCTTGTTCGGGATCTCGATCCCCACGGCATGCTTGCCGGGGATGGGGGCGACGATACGCACGCTCGAGGCGGCGAGGCGCAGCGCGATGTTATCGGCGAGATTCGTGATGCGCGCAAGCTTCACGCCGGGGGCCGGCAGAATCTCGAACATGGTGATGACCGGTCCCTTACGGATACCGGTAACCTCGGCCTGTATGGAGAACTCTTCGAGGGTGTAGCGAAGCACCTCCGCGGATTCGCGGGTCTCCTCGTCTATCTCCCAGTAACCGGTCTGATGATACTCGTCGAGCAGACCGTCGACCGGCACCTCATATCGGTCGCGGCGGCCCTTGTGCGTCGTGGCGGGGACGGGCGAGACCGGCTCCCCGTGGGCATACGTGCCGGCCGGATCGTAGTCATCGCCGGGATCGGCAAAGCCACCGCCGGAGTAGATCACCTCGAGCTCGTCCTCGTCGGCGTCCTCACCGATCTGCTCGTCGCTGCGTGCGAGCTCTTCGAGCTCCGCGGCCTCGAGCACCTCGGTCGGCTCCTCGACGTCCGCATCGACGGCGGCCCCGTCGCGCTCGACCGCAGCTTCGATATCCGCGAAGCCCATGCTGACCTCGGGTTCTTCGGCGAAGCCGGAGACCCATCGGGGGCGAACGGGCTCACCGCCCACGTCGCCCGCGGACCGCTGCTTCGGGCGGTCCTCGATAAGCGCCATGATCTTA
>CAZWNS010000046.1:0-17818 GCA_964635245.1 uncultured Spirochaetaceae bacterium | reverse complement strand
CACGTCGCCCGCGGACCGCTGCTTCGGGCGGTCCTCGATAAGCGCCATGATCTTACGCTTCGACGTGTCCCAGCCGGCCGGGCCGTCGGTATCCTCCGCCGTCCCGGCGCGCCGCCCGGGGAACACACCGAGACCGGCCGGGCCCGCGAGACCGCGGCGGGCAATGCGCACCACCCCCACGGTGAGCACGGCTCCCAGCGCGAGAAACAGCAGGGCACCTCCCGGCTGCGAGAACACGGCGGCCGCCCAGCGGGTGATCGGCGAAGCTTCGATGCTGGCGTTGAATGCGAGGCGAAGGGAGAGGGAGAAGGAAAGAAAAGGCAGCACGAGCAGATTGATGACGGACAGGCTGCGTACACGAGTATCCACTCGTGCTGCCGTAACCCCGAATCCGAAGAAGAAGAGCGGGATCAGGAATGCAGCGGCGTGAAAGCTCTCGAAGAGAATCCTCCCGGGCACGGCTATCAGTGCGGCCCAGAAGCCCTCGCCGCTCGGCACCACGTGCGCGAACAGCGATGTGAGAATCAGAACGCCGACCCCGAATACGGAGCCCGCCACTACTGCGTGCGACACGCGTTGCACCACTGCTGCTCCCCTCCTGCTTATTGTATCGGCGGCCGGCTCGCGGCCTTGAGCCGAATCACCACGCGGAAGGGCCCCTCTCAGCTCAGCACGATGGTGAGGATGCCGAGCGGTACGAGATAGAGCGCGAACAGGTAGAGTCGTCCGCCGCGCACGAGGCGCAGGAGCAGCCTCAGCGACAGGAGCCCGACAATAAAGGAGCCGACAAGGCCCGCGATCAGCGAGACCGGTGGCACCGCCGCTGCGAGCTCGCCCATATCTCGCAGGGTGAGCACCAGGGCCCCCAGAATCGCCGGTATCGAGATGAGGAAGGAGAACTCCGCCGCTTCCCGTCGGGCTACGCCGACGAGAAGCCCTGCCGATATGGTGATTCCTGCGCGCGAGATCCCGGGAAACACCCCGAGCCCCTGCGCGAAACCGGCCAGGAGGGCGCGTCCGGCACCCATCTCCCGGTAGCCGCGAGTTCCGCCCGTGAAGCGGGTCGAGATCAGGATTGCCGCCGTCACCAGGAACAGAACGCCGACGAGCATCGGGTAGCGCCCCGCCTCGAAGCCCGAGATGCCGAGTCCGAGAACGGCCGTAACGACCGTCGCGAGCAGGCCCAGCACCACGATCCGAAGGTTTTCCGCGTCGGCCTCGCCCGCGGGTCGTCGCGCGACCCAGCGACCGAGGGAACCGATGATCGCGCCGATTCGGCCGCGGAACACGAGCACGACGACCGCGAGCGTCGAAACGTGAAGCAGCACATCGAAGAGAACCGGTACATCACCGTGGCCGGTGAGATGCTTCAGCACGGCCAGATGTCCGGAGCTCGAAACGGGCAGGAACTCCGTCAGCCCTTGCACTACCCCAAGCAGGAAAGCTTCGAATACGCTCACGAGGACTCCTCGGCGATCGGCTTCACATCGGGAAAGAACAGCCGGACCGTCTCGGTGATGGTCCGACGATCGTAGATCTCGCCATAATAGGCGGCCGCCATCAGAACTTTTCGGATGTACTGCCGAGTTTCGCGGATGGGGATGGCTTCATGGAAGAGCGGCCCCGAGAGGCTGCCGTGTTCGCGAACCCAGCCGCGCACGCGTCCCTGCCCCCCGTTGTAGGCGGCCAGCGCCGTGAGCAGGTCGCCGTCGAAGCGCCCGAGCAGGTAAGAGAGGTAGTACCCGCCGATCGACAGGTTGGTCGCCGGGTCGGTAAGGTCGGGATTCTCGAGCCGCATGCGGCTCGCCATATCGGCGGCGGTGGCCGGCATGAGCTGTGCGAGCCCGGTGGCGCCGGCATGCGACTCGATGGTCGCCGAGAAGTGGCTCTCCTCGCGCACGAGACCGTAAAACACCGGCAGATCGAGTCCCTCGGATGCCGCCGTGTCCTCCATGGCTCCGGCGTAGACCTGCGGGTAGAGGATGCGCGCCGCGCGCGGCGTCAACACGAACTCGTCCCGGCTGCGCGCACGCGCCATAAGCCTCAGCGACTCGATGAGCAGTCCCCGTGACTGAATGCTCTCGGCCACCTCCTCGATGGCCTCAACGGACATATCATCGCTGTCGTCCATTGCCGCCTCGTACGCCTGTTCGTGGAGTGCCACCGACAGGTATCCACGGACGATAGCCTCGGTATCTGAGGCGGCCTCGCGGCTGTCTTCATCGGAGCCGGCCTCGCGGCTGTCTTCGCCGGCGTCGTCGGAGTCGGCCGCCACGAGCGTATCGGTCCTGCCGAGGCGAACCGCGGCCAGAAGGCGATAGTAGGGGTCGGTGTCGATCCGCCCGAGCAGCTCCTCCGGCGAGGCGGCGGCGGCGCCCTCGGCGGCCTCCTCGCCGGCGGCCGCATCATCGTACCCGCGTAGCGCAGCCTCGGCGGCGATGTAGTAAAACCGCTCGGCGGTGGTGCCGAAACCCACCTCCTCGATGATCTCGCCGCTGCGCGCGAGCGCCTCCCACGCGCCCCGGCGCACGAGCTCGGAGGCAAGACCGTCGAGCCGGCGCTCGAAGTACCATTCGCCGTAGGCGGCATCCGGATAGCGGCCAAGCTCCTCCGCAGCCTCGCGGGGCGCGACGGCCATGCGGGCGTCAACAAGATTCCACAGGACCCGGCGCCGGTCGGAAGGTTCCCGGTAGGCCGACAGCGCCGCATCGAAGCGCTCTACCGCCGTCCCCGCGTCTCCGGCGGCGCGGTGGAGCCGCCCCGCGTACTCGAGGGAGCGCGCCCGCACCATGCGATCCTCCGTCTCGGCGGCGTACGCTTCGAGAATCGGAATACCATGGCGTGCGTACCCGGCGCGCAGGAAGGCCTCGCCCATGTCGCGGGCCAGCCACTCGGTCACCGCCGGTCCCGCCGCGTCGAGACCGAGCTCGGCGTCGGCGGCGAGGTCGAGAAACGTCCGCGCGGCCTCGTCGGCATTTCCCTCCGCCACCCGAGCCTTTGCGGAGAACAGCGAGAGCTCCGCGGCCGAGAAGGGTTCCTGCGCGGCACTTCGCGCAAGGAGAAAGACGTAGAGCCGTGAATGCTGCTGTGCGGCGGGCAGATCGAGGAAGAAGCGGCGGACCTGATCCGCCCATCCGTCTTCACGCAGCCGAAACGCCGTGACCGCCCGCCACAGCTCGGCTTCCTGCCGCCGCCGATCCCAGGGGTCCGCTTCGAGGATGCCCCGCAGAGCCCCGGTTTCCCCGTCCAGCGCCTCGCGAAGTTCCCGATCGGCACCCTGCTCGTAGAGAGCCAGGTGACGAGCGTAGACGAACGCCGGCTCCTCCGGATAGTGCTCCAGCGCGGCCTCGGCGACGTCCTCGAGCTCCCCGTACCGCTCCTCCGTCTCGAGGTGCGCGAGCAGCTTCACCGCCGCGTGCCGGCGCCAGGGATCGCTGCCGTGCTCGAGCTCCACCGCGAGCATGCGTCGCTTGAGCCCGTCGAGCTCGAGCTCGTCGTAGATCTCCGCGAGGTAGAACGCCGCCCCGGGGCGCAGTCTCGTCACCTCGTCGAGATCGAGCTCGCGATAGTCGAGATGGCGCAGAAAATCATGGTTTCCGCGTTCGAGTCGTTCTGCAAAGGTGTCGCGCGGCGTACCCCAGACCTCATTCTGCTCCGCACACGACGCGAGGGCGGTGACGAAGACAAGAGTCAGACCGAGAAATCGTGCCGCGGTCCTAGCGTGGGCTGCGGGTCCGATGGCCTCGTGCTCCTTCGGGGATGTAAGAAACAATCAGGGGCGAGAGGGCGAGATATGTCACCGGAACCCGAGCCTCGAGGGGAGGCAACTCGGGACCTCGGAGCATCCGAAAGATGAAATACACCAGGAAGGCCAGTGCAGCGAGGGAGAGGATCATGAACCCGGCGAAGAGGAGCAGATGACCACGACGACGGGGACGAGCTTCCTCCGCCGGTCGCGAGTAGGCGATCGGTGCCTCCTCCGCGTCTTCGGGGGCACCCCTCGGGCCCGTCGGGGCCGTTGACGCCTCCGTTGATGCCCCCGCCGAGAAGGCCTCCTCCGCAGCCGGCTCGGCGGAGCCCTCTTCGAGCTCCTCGAACGGCTCTCCGAAGTCCTCGTCGACGCTGAAGTCGTTGAGCTGCTCCGCCTCATCGAGCTGGAAATCGGGCAGCATATAGGGCTCTTCCTCGAACGACTCGAGGCTGACCGAGAGGCTCTCGTACTCGCCGGTGGCCGCATCGGTTGCAGTGGCGGTGAGATTGCCCTCTGCATCTATTCCGAGAACCAGACTTATCTCCGGATCACCCTTCGCGGCCGGCTGTATGTTGGAAACCACGAGGCTACCGATGTACTCGGCGCCCTCCATTGAGCCGTTCTCACCCTGGTAGAGATCTATCTGAACGCTCTCCTGCTCGTCGTTCACCGTTGTGAGCACGAGCTTCTTCTTACCAGTATGGGACCGCTCCAAGACGGGAAAGAAACTGCCGTCTGCGATCTTGATGCCGATTACCGAACCTGCCACGTTGCCCCCTGTGTTGACCGATCAATCCTAGTTCGTTATCGGCAGATTGTCAATTCGACCTTTGCTTGACATGAGTTAGGGGCCTACCGATAATGACGGCATGAGCTCGACCGTGACGACGGTGATTGCGCTGTTGGCGATCGCAGTCGCGATACTCTTCTTCGTCGTCATATCGCTGTTCCGTCGTCGCGGCTCTCCGGGCGACAAGACGAAGACGCACCGGCGTGACCGGGCAGCCGCCATTCGGGAAGCCAACAAGGCCCTCGCCCAGAATCCGAAGGATCACGAGGCGATGGAGGTCCTTGCGGGTGCCTACTTCGACTCCCAGGACTGGGAAAAGGCGATGAAAACCTACGGGATGCTCATCGATCTCTCGGCAACCGTCCCCGAGGTCGACCAGCATACCGCCAACCTGCGGTACGGCATCGCCGCGCTGAAGACCGGCCATTACAAGGACGCGTACAAGGCGCTTGTCGTTGCCCGCAGCATGAATCCCGATGTTTTCGAGCTCAATTTCAACCTCGGCTATCTCGAGTATCGCCGCAAGAGCTACGAGAAGGCCGTCGCTCTGCTGCGCGCGGCGAACCGGGAGAAACCCGATCACCTCGAAACGCAGCGCTACCTCGCACAGTCTCTGTACCGCATCAAGAAGTTCAACGAGGCCCTCGACATGCTGCGCAAGGTCGTCGACGCACAGCCCGACGACAAGGAAGCGCTGTTTGTCATGGGAAAAGCCTACTACGAGCTCGGCCAGCTCGAGCAGGCGGTCAGAGTGTTCAGCCACCTGCGCGCCGACCCGACCTTCGGCCCGCGTGCCGCGCTCATGTCGGGCTCGATTCAGTTGAAGTCACGCCGCTACGAGAAGGCGCAGCTCGACTTCGAGCTCGGCCTGCGTCACGATGAGATCCCGGCGGACGTGCTGCTCGAGCTGAAGTATCGCCTGGCCGTCACGTATATCCAGTTGCAGCAGGTGGAGAAGGCCGTGCAGATGCTCGAGGAAATCCAGCGAACCAACCCCGACTACAAGGATGTCCGCCAGCAGATCCAGCGTAATCGCGAGCTGTCCCGAAACCGCAACCTCCAAACCTACCTCATCGCCCCGCCGTCGGAGTTCGTGGCCCTGTGCAGGCGCATCGCCACCGGATTCTTCGATCACGCCCGCGTGAAGATCACCGACGTATCGGTCAGTCGCAACGAGTACGCCGACATTCTCACCGAAGTGGAAACATCGAAGTGGGTCGATACGATTCTGTTCCGGTTCATTCGCACCAGCGGTCAGGTCGGTGAGCTGGTCCTGCGTGATTTCCATGGCCGCATCAAGGACGTGAAAGCCGGCCGCGGGTTCTGCGTAACAGCCGGCGAGTTTACCGAGGGTGCCCGGCAGTTCGTCGAAGCGCGCCTCATCGATCTCGTGGCCAAAGATCAGCTCATGCAGATTCTGCAGAGAGCCTGAACACGAGAAGCGTCCGCTCCTCCGCCGGCCCCGGCACCTCCAGGGGGATCAGTTCCACCTCGTCGAAGACCGCGCGCCCCGCCTCCGCCTCGGGCTCGGCGCGCGCACGGCGCCCCTTGTACGCCACGATCGAGCCGCCCGGCCCGGCCAGTCGCGCAAGAACTCCGGCGAATGCGCGGTCTATCTCCGAGAGGGCCCGAAAGGTAATCACCGCAGGCGCCGCGGTGGCCGCGGTGGCTGCGGTGGCCGCGGTGGCCGCGGTGCTCCCGGCGGCGAGATCGCGAAAGTCGGCATTGACCACACGCACGTGGCCAAGACCCGCCACCGCCGCGGCGCTTCTGAGGAAGGCGCATTTGCCGAGCGAGCGTTCCACGAGTACGACAGCGGTCTCCGGCAGAAACACCGAGAGCGGAATCCCGGGAAAGCCTCCGCCCGATCCGAGGTCCGTGAGCGTACCACCGTTCGCGTGCGCGAGCTCCCGGCGGACGATCGGCAGCGCCGCAAGGCTGTCGGCAAGGTGCCGGGTGATGAGTGCCGCGCCCTCGGCCTTCACCAGATCCCGCTTTCGGTTCCACAGCTCGAGCTCGCCGAGGTAGCGCCGCAGGGCATCGCGCTGCCCGGCGCTTGCATCGATGTCGAGGGCCTCGAGCGTCGCCTCGAGGTACCCGCCCGCGGCGCCCGCGGCGCCGGAGCCCGGCGCTCCGCCCATCAGCCCGCGCGCTCCCGGCGACCGAGGCTCACGACGAGCACCGTAATGTCGGAGTTTCTCACCCCCGAGATCCTCGACGCCTGGCCGACCGAGAAGGGACGGATCGCCTTGAGCTTCTCGCGCGCCTCGTTGGAAATGCCCTCCAGCGCGTCGTAATCGAATCCGCCGGGAATCCGGAGCCCTTCGAGCTTTCGAAAGCGGTCGATCTGGCGCTCCTGCCGCGAGACATACCCTTCGTACTTCACGTCGAGCTCGACCTGCGTGAGCCATTCCCCCTGCAGGCCGACGGCGAGATCCGGAACGACCGCAGTCAGGTGTTCCATGGTGACGGCAGGATCCTTGAGGACCTGATGGAGGGTCTTGCCGCGGTGACGTGCGGGGTCCGGCGTGGCGAGCGCCGAGAGGACCTCGTCGTCCACGCGCCGTTTGTGAAGCAGCTCCTTCATCTCCTCGATGCGCCCGTCCTTCTCCAGAAAGCGCTCGAAGGCCTCACTGCCCTGCAGGCCGAGCTCCCGCCCGTGTCGGGTCAGCCGTCGGTCCGCCGAGTCATGGCGCAGGGACAAACGATGCTCCGCGCGCGAGGTGAACAGGCGATAGGGCTCCCGCGTCCCGATCGTCACGAGATCATCCACGAGCACGCCGATGTAGGCGTCCGCACGCGACAGCACGACCGCTTCCTCGCCCCGGATGAGTCGGGAGGCGTTTATGCCCGCCATGAGGCCCTGGGCCGCCGCCTCCTCGTAGCCGGAGGAGCCGTTGGTCTGCCCGGCAATGAAGAGCCCGGCGAGGGGTTTCGATTCGAGAGAGGGGTACAGCTGTGTGGAGTCGATGTAGTCGTACTCGACGGCGTAGCCCGGTCGCACGATGTGCGCATGGCGCAGCCCGGGGAGCGTGCGAATGAACCGCTCCTGCACCTCCTCGGGCAGGGAGGAGGAAATGCCGTTGAGATACATTTCCTCGGTATCGAGCCCTTCGGGCTCGACGAAGATCTGGTGGCGGGTGCGATCCGGAAACTTCACGACCTTGTCCTCGATGGACGGACAATAGCGCGGCCCTATCCCCACAATCTTCCCCGAGTACAGCGGTGAGGCGTCCATATTCTCCCGGATAATGCGATGGGTTTCCTCGTTGGTGAACGTGATGTAGCACGGCACCTGCGGGCGCTCGACCGGCTCGCGGGAGAACGAGAAGGGGCGCATCTCCGCATCGCCTTCCTGTACCTCCATCTCGGCGAAATCGATCGAGGAGCCCGCCACGCGCGCCGGCGTCCCCGTCTTGAGCCTGCCGACGGCAAACCCGGCCTCACGCAGCGGGCGATCGAGGCCCCATGAGGGCGGCTCACCGAGGCGACCCGCCTCGGCGTGGTAGGGCCCGATGAAGATGCGCCCGTTGAGAAAGGTTCCCGTCGTGAGAACCACCGCCTGCGCGGTGAACCTCCGTCCCCGGTCGGTAACGACCCCCTCCACGCGCCGCCCGGTGGAATCGAGAACGAAGTCCACGACCGTGTCCTGAAACAGCGAGAGGTTGCTCTGCTCCTCGAGCGCCTGCTTTGCCCGTGTCTGGTAGGCGAGCTTGTCCGCCTGTGCCCGGGGCGCCTGTACCGCGGGGCCGCGACTGCGGTTGAGAATACGGAACTGTATCATGGTACGGTCGATAAGCCGCGCCATCTCTCCCCCGAGGGCGTCGATTTCGCGCACGAGGTTGCCCTTGGCAAGCCCGCCGATTGCCGGATTACAGGAGAGCTTTCCCACCGCGTCGAGACTCTGGGTTACGAGCAGCGTGGAATGGTCGAGACGGGCGAGGGCCAGCGCAGCTTCGATTCCCGCGTGGCCGCCGCCGATGACAATGGCGTCGAAATCCATAGTCACGGGCCGGTAAGAAACGACAGCTCGCCGCCGATCTTCTCCGCGCGCCCGGTGTTGAGCTCCAGAAGGCGCCTGAGGTGCGCCATGCTCTCCGCGTCGATGATCTCGAAGCGGAAGCCGAGATACTGCAGCTCCCGGTGCACGCAGCGCGCCTCCGCATGTATCTCGATCGTCGAGCCGGGCAACACGATATCGATAGCCGCGGCATCCCCGATGGATACCTCGTCGGGCCGCTCGGGATTCGTCAGGATGCCCTTGAGGGACACGTCAATGAGGGTGAAGGGAATGCGAGACTCCCCCACCCGAATGGTTCCGCCGGTTTCGAAATCGGTACGGGTGAACTTCCGCTTTTCCATGTGAGTTCTCACCACTAAATATGCGAGTGGCACGGCGCGCTGTCAACGGCGGCCGGCGCCCGATGTCAACGGCGGCCGGCGCCCGCGGGCGCCGGCCCGACCTATTTGCCCACGCAGAAATGCGAGAACATAGTCTCGAGCACGTCCGCGGAGGTGACCTCCCCGGTAATCTCGCCGAGGGCACTCACCGCATCCCGCAGGTCGAGCGCCACCGCGTCGGCGGACACCCCCCCGCGCACCGCGTCCTCCACCAGCGTCAGCGCCCCGGCCGCGCGCTGCAGAAGATCGCGCTGTCGGGTGGACTCGATCACCGGTTCCCCGGCTCCGGACACATCCTCGGGAAGGATCCTGCGCCTGACCTCCGAAAGCAGGCCCTCCACGCCGTCGCCGGTCTCGACGCTCATGGAGAGGAAACCCGCCGGCGGCGGCGCGTCGGTAAGATCGGTCTTATTCCACACGCCGAGAAAGCGCGGATGCGCGGTCATGGTCCGGCGGTCCTCGTCCGTGAGGCCCACCGTCGCATCGACCACGTAGAGAACCAGCGCGGCGGCCTCCACCACGCCGCGACTGCGCCGGATTCCCTCCTCCTCGATGTCCTCGGCGGCCGCTCGAAGCCCGGCGGTGTCTACGAACCGCACGGGAACGCCGTCGAGGGAAAGCGGCGCCTCGATGTAATCGCGCGTGGTCCCGTGCTGCTCGGAGACGATCGAGCGTTCCTCGCGCAGGAGCAGGTTGAACAGGGAGGACTTGCCGGCGTTCGTGGGGCCTGCGATGGCGCAGAGCGCCCCCTCCTGATAGATCCGACCGGTGCGGTAGGTAGCGGCAAGCCCCTCGATACGCCCGCGGAGCTCCGCAACACGATTGACCGGAATATCCGGCACATCGACCTCGTCGTCGGGATAGTCGAGGCCGAGCTCGACACCGGCCAGCACTTCCACGAGCTCTCGCTTGATCGCGTCGACTCGCCGGTGCACCGAGCCCGAGAGCCGATGAACGGCGAGGGTATGTGCGCGCGCGGTCGTCGCGGAGACGACCTCGTGGACGGCCTCCGCCTCGGTGAGATCCATCTTGCCGGCGAGGAATGCGCGCAGGGTGAACTCACCCGGCTCGGCACGCCGGAAGCCGGTGCGGTAGAGAAGCCCGAGGATCCGCTCCACCCCGGCGGGACTCCCGTGACAGACGATCTCGGCCGACTCCTGACCCGTGTAGCTCGCCGGCTCGCGAAACACCAGCACCATCACCTCGTCGACCCGTTCATCGCTCTCGGGATCCACGATATGTCCGTACACGCTGGTATTGCCTCCGGCCGCCCGCAGGCGGGTGGGCGCGCTGAAGACGTTCGCCAGCAGATCGATCGCGTGGTCGCCCGTCGTGCGGATCACCGCGAGGGCGGCGTGGCCCATCGGTGTCGCCGGGGCGGCGATGGGTTCGCTCGGAATGCGTTCGCTCATCGTGGGTGAGACTGTAGCGCCGGCGGCCCGACGTTGCAACGGGCACCCCCTGCGCACGGTCTCCGAACGCGGGGCCACGCGTATTGATGCCGACAGGGTTGCCCGTGCTACACTGTTCGCGGAGCATACCCTCGTGATCGAAGCACCGGATCTTTCCGACCTGCGTCCCGCCGACGCCAGGCGGGTCGTCATGGATTACATCGTCACTCTCAAGAAGACGCGATCGAAGCGCCGGGAGCTCTACGCGGAGTTCGAGCGTTGGGAACGGCGCCACAACCTCGCCGCCGAACGGGGCGAGGATGAGCTTGCCGCCGCGGCGCTCTCCCGCGCGCGGGAGGCGGTGGAGGAGTACGAGCGTCTCGGCGGCGAGGAACGGGAGCTCGAGGTCGTGGTGGAAACCCTGCAGTCGCAGCTCCGCTCGCTCGAGGGCCGGCCGCGCCGATCGGTCGACGCCGAAGCTCTGCTCTCCGCCCTCGAGGGAGTGGTCGGCCCGCACAATCGGGCCGCGGAATCCATCGAGCAGCTCGACGTCGAGGCCGAGCTCGAGCGGCTGAAGAAGCGGCTCTCTTCGGAGGAATAGCGGTGGCGAAGCGAGACCTCTTCCCGGGCGTGGCACGTCCGCTCATATTCGCCCACCGTGGATACTCCGCTCGTGCCCCGGAGAATACCATGCCCGCCTTCGAGGCCGCGGCCGCCGCGGGTATTCCGGGCATAGAGCTCGACGTACGACTGTCGCGCGACGGCGTCCCGGTGGTGGTTCATGACCCGGATCTGATTCGACTCGCCGGTGTCGATGCCTCCATCGACCGGCTCACCGCGGGCGAGCTGCGCAGCGCCGACGTCGGCTCCTGGTTCTCGCCCCGCTTCGCCGGAGCCGGTGTGCCGGCGCTGGACGACGTCTTCGCGGCGTTTGGTGCCGGCTTCTACTATGATGTGGAGATAAAGCACCGCCGAGGCGACCCGACGGACCTGATCGACGCCGTCCTGGCGGTGGTGTCCCGACGGCAGCTGGAGCACCGGGTACTGATATCGGCGTTTCACCCCGGCGTCGTTTCCCAGGTTCGCCGGAGTACCGAAGCCATCCCGGTTGCGCTCATCTACTCGGCACATCGGGAGGTACCGCTCAGTCTGAGACGCGGCCAGGGACGCTACGTCGCGATGCCGGACGTGCTCAAACCCCACTGGGCCGAGCTCACGCGCCCGAGCGCTCGCATACTCGGGCGCCTCGACAGGCGACCCCGCATCGTGTGGACCGTTGACGGTACCGAGGCGCTCGACGCGCTGGAGGGCAAACGCTTCGAAGGGATCATCTCCAATGACCCGCCGGCGGCTCAGAAGCGGTGGGTTGCGGGATAGATCTCAAGGCAGCGTCCGCGCGAGATCCGCTGCGAACTTCGCGCCGAGGCTGCGAAACGCGGCGGCTATGACGCTCGAGGCGTTATTCCCGCGACTGCGTTGCACCATGGTCCTGCGATACAGCTCTTCACCGGTTTCGAGATCGAGCACCCGCAGCTCTCCGGCCACTTCCACCGACACACTGTTCTCCTCATCGAAGCGCCTGATCGAGGCCGTACCGAGAACAGCTCGCTCGTAATCCCTGTTGTACCGCTGCCTGATCACGCTTCCCCGGTCGGCATCCTCCAGGGCGAGAAACCTCTGAGGATCGAAACCCAGCGCGTCGGTGGCGAACCCCTGCTGCTCGAAGCCGCTGAGAAGACCCTGCTGGGTGGCCATGGTCCCGGTCGGGTTTCCTGCAATATCGGTGTCGACAACGAGCACCCCCGTGGGGATCTCCGGCGCCCTCGAAAACGCCCGGTACTCGAGGATCGTGCTGTGCCCGCGGGCGATCCCCATGAGCTGCAGCAGCCCCTCGGGCTCGCGACCGGGCGTGACGAGATCGAAGAACGGCGCAAGGGTGATCTCGACCTGCTCGGTCCCCCGCTCTCTCGGCGCCGGCGGCGTGAAACGGATGCGGCCTTCCTCGTCGGTGCGGCGGTAGAGCCTGCGGGTCTCATACCTCGGCCTCCCGCCGCCCGTGTCGCCGCCCGTGCCGCCGTCCGTGTCGCCGCCCGTGGGCCCGCCGCCCGCAGCTTCCCGATGGGTGATGAGAACCGGCATGCCGGGAATGCCGGCTCCCTCGGCGGCTTCACGGACCCGAGCGCTCAGAGCCTCCTCCGGCGAGCGCCCCACGCGGGTCCGCATGCCGGTGCGCTCTGCGACCAGGTCGATGCGTTCGATCACATCGCTCGTCAGCCGGGCTGCATGCGCCGCGGTTTCCTCCGCGTAGGGGGTCTCCGCGGTCTCGACGACGGCGCGCCCGTAATCCCGAAGCGCCGAAAGGAGCTCTCCCTCCTCCGCGCGTCGCGTGCCGCGCCTCAACAGGGGCGGACCCGCGTTTCCCCCGGGAACCTTCCGCGCGAGATCCAGCTCGACCCGTTGGAACTCCCGCCGGTCGTAGGCGGCGAGAATCCAGTGAGTTACCTCGCCCTCGGCGCGCGAAACCGCCCTGTCCTCCACGGCAAAGCCCGTCACCTCCGCGCCGAGCTCGCTCGAGGCCGCGGATGCGAGCCGATCGCGGAGCTCGACCAGCGCGGCTGCCTCCGAGTCGGCCTCGCTGCCGAGCGCAAAACGGCTCACTACCTTGTGCGCCATATCCTGTGCCGCCGCCCGGCGGGTGTCCCCCGAAGCAACGAAGAACAGCCGTCGGTCGCCGTCGGCCGGCGGCGACATGCTCCACTCAGGCGGAGACACGATCGTCGGACCCGTTACACAGGAGCCGAGGGCGAGAAGACCCGCGGCCGCGAGCAGGAGCCGCGCGGGTACCCGACGGCGCGTCATGGCGGGGATTCCTCGCCTGCCCCTTCGGCGGCAAGCCGCTCGGCCTCCCGGTAGACGAGAACCGATTCCACGCGTGCGACACCGGGCTCATCGGGACCGCGCAACCGCATCTCGACCTCGCGAAGCTCACCTTCCGCCGGGCCCGCTTCGCCGGTATCGCCTTCTTCGCCGCCCCCCGGCTCGCTCGTCCCGAGGGGGATGGTGAAGGAGTCGGCGCCGGCCCTTACCAGGATCCCGTTTTCGGCCCGACGCATGCGGAAACGCAGGGGCCGGCCCGCGGAAACGGTGCCCGAGGTGCCGGCTCGCCCCTCGAACGTGCCGGCGGAGTCGATGGAAAACAGGACGCCGTCCGCCCCCGAAACCTCCACGTTCAGCGGCCGGTCTCCCTCGACATGAGCCGCATCGAGCTCGGCAACCAGGACGTCGCCGTCGAAGGGCATGGCCGGCAGCGTCAGGCTCGCGCCCTCGCCGAGGATGAGAACACCCTGCTCGGTGCGGACCGAGCCGCGCGCGACGGCGGCTTCCGGGGGATCGGCCGAGTCGAAGCCGTCGGCGTAGACGAGGGTGGAGCCGAGCTCGCGTCGCCGCGCATCGCGGAACATGTCGGTGTAGACGGCGGGCTCACCCTCGTTATCCCGGAAATACACCCCGAACTCGTCGATGATGCCCGTGAAACCGTTCTCCCCCGCCAGACGCGTCGACCCCGGTCGGCGATTCCACCCGGCGTCCTCTCCGGCGGGCGGAAACCCCACCGGGAGACGCGATTCGGAGATGTAGCGACCGCCGGCGTACCAGCGCACACGCGTCGCCCGCCTGCCGGGGATGACGGCGATGCTGAGGTCGAGCGGCTCGCCGACGGTGAACAGGGGCTCACGCGGTGAGCTCTCGGCGCTCGTGCCGCCGCCGGCGAGCTCGAGCGTCGGAAGGCCGGTGCCGTCGACGCGCAGGGCGAGCCGCAAGCCGGAGTCCGAGCCGTCCATCGTCAGGATGCGCATGCCGTCGGCGAGCGCATCCGCCCGGAGGCGGATGTTGAGGGAAAACGGTGAAAGCGCTTGACCCCGGAACGGCGCGATGAGCCCGGAGATTTCGAACCCCGAGGACCCGTCGAGCTCGTAGCCGAAGAGGCGCTCGGAGACTCGTAACCTGGGGTTGCCGATCGGCTCGGCCTCGACGGGGCGGCCTCCGGTCACCTCGCCGCCGACGCCGCCGTCCTCGGTGGAGCCCTCGAAGTGGTAGAGGGCGAAATAGGATTCCCGCGGGCCGATCGCACCACTGGAGAGCCCTCCGGTGCTGCGTACGATCAGCCGGCTCTGCTGCGTGACGGGTGCGGGTCCCCTGTAGTCGCCCGCCGGGCGGCCGCCGGGAAAGAGCTCGAGGCTCAGCACGTAGGCACCGCTCGACGCAGGCCCCTGCAGTGTAACCTGGTCGGCTCCCTCGGCGAGGTATCCCTCGAAGGTCACCTCGTCTTCGAGCCGCCAGCGCAACCACGCGCGGGCCCCCTCGGGCACACTCACCGAGGCCTGGGCCACGCCGCGCCGCTTCGGGGCGAGGGAGGGCGGATAGACCGCAATACCGGAGATGGCGTAGGCGGCGGGGTCGGAAACGATGAAGACGGTTCGCTCTCGAACGGCTATGCGCTCTCCGCCCCGATAGGCATGGAAGGACAGAAGGTATCGCCCGCTTTCGAGATCGGGAAGCACGACCGGTGGAATGTCGCCGGCTTCGAGGGCCTCTCCCGGGATGCGGTCCGAGCCCACGCTCGTCCCCCGCGCGTCGGTAATATCGATATCAACATGGTCGAGCGATCGCGGGGTCGATGTGTCCGGGGTTGTGTACGTGACCGAAACGGGCACCGAAGCGTTTGGAGCAAGCAGCGCGCCGTCGCGCACCGTCTCTATGTCGACGCGTTCGTCCTCCGAGAGCTCCGGCGTGAGCAAAGAGCTCTCGCCGCACGCGACGAGGAGAAGGGCGGCAACCGTTATGACTACGAGGCGTGACATTGTGCTTCCACTGAATAAGATAGCACCCCCGCCCCGTCCTCACCAAAGCAATCCCGAAGCAATGTTGCGATACGGCGAAGATCCTCTGTTCAGTCGTCCTCACCCCACCGCCGCAGGAGATTCAGAATCGTCTTGGCCGAGCGCACCATGGCGGGTAGCGCGACCCATTCGTGGCGCCCGTGCATGTTCTGCGCCCCGGTGAAGATGTTCGGCGTGGGAATCCCCATCTGCGTCAGCCGCGATCCGTCCGTCCCTCCCCGGATGATCTCAACGATCGGATCGCAGCCCGTCTCGGCAATAGCCTCCTTCGCGTGCGCGACGGTGCGGGGGTGCTCCTGCAGTATATCGCGCATGTTGCGATACTGCTCGGTCGCCTCGACGCGTACCGATCCGCCCGGGAACCCCGCCTCCACCGCGCGGGCGAAGGCTCGCAGGGCCTCGATGCGACGCTCGACCTCGTGCATCTCGAAGTCCCGGATGAGCACATCCACGTGCGCGCTGCCCATGTCTCCGGAGCTCTCGACGGGGCAGTAGAACCCGAAGCGCCCGTCGGTCGCTTCAGGAGTCTCCGAGCGCGGGAGCATGGTGAGGAAGGCCCCGGCCATGGTGACCGCGTTCACGAGCTTACCGCGGGCCTGCCCGGGATGTATGACCCTTCCGGTGAACTCAACGTGCGCGAGGTAGGCATTGAAGCACTCGGCCTCGACCGTGCCCTCGTCGCCCCCGTCGATGGTGTAGCAATACCGGGCACGAAGCCGTTCCTTCGGAAAGTGATCCATGCCGCGGCCGATTTCTTCGTCGGGGGTGAAGATGATCTCTACGGGCCCGTGGGGAAACGCCGGATGATCCCGCAGCCAGGAGACCGCGGTCATGATCTCCGCGATGCCGGCCTTGTCGTCGGCGCCGAGGAGCGTAGTGCCGTCGGAGGTGATGATCGTCTCTCCGCGGTACGCGAGAAGTCCGGGATACTCCTCGGGGTCGAGCACGACGCCGTCCGCAAGCGGCAGCCGCCCGCCGTCGTACGCTCGGTGCAGCTGCGGTCGGACATTCTCGCCGCTCGAATCCGGCGAGGTATCGACGTGGGCCATGAGGCCGATAGGGGTCGCCCCCTCGAGGGCCTGCGAGCTCGCGGGGATGCGAGCGAGGAGGTAGCCCCTGTCGTCGAGCTCCACGTCGTCGACGCCGAGCTCGGCGAGCTCGGCGGCAAGCATTCTGCTCAGATCGAGCTGCCGGGCGGTTGAGGGGACCTCCTGCGAGTGGCGATCAGAGGTGGTCCACACCTTCACGTAGCGGGAAAACCGGGCAAGAAGCTCGTCCTCGAACCACGCTCGATCGCGATCCATTGTGTGCACGAAGCCGGAAACTGCGTCGTTTGATGGGGTCATGCTGCAGATCATACGTTAGCACCGCCGGCGGCTGCAACGCCCGGCGAGCCCTCGCGGCTGCGCAGACGCGGGGATCGACGTTTGCCGGAACGACGGGTTTTCTCTATACTCTCTCACCATATGTCGATACCCACCTACCCGGATACCGCCCCGATTTCGCTGGAGATGCAGGCGGAGCTCCACCCCGCCCTGGCCGTCATTGAGGACGGCATCTCGGAGTTCACCTTTGCAAACCTCTACCTTTTCCGAACGACCTACGACTACCACCTGTCGCGGCTCGGTGATCTGCTCGTGATTTCGGGAACGAAGGACGGCAAGCGGTTCTTCATGATGCCGTGCGGCCTTCCCGATGACGACGGCGTTCTTCAGTCCCTGCTCGCCGGTCACGACTACATGAAGGGCCTCGCCGAGCACCACGCCGACGCGAACCGCATTCGGCTCGAGCGACTCGGGTGGCAGGCGGTTGAGGACCGGGACAACTTCGACTACCTCTACCTCAGAAGCGACCTCGCCGCGCTGCAGGGCCGCAAGTATCACAAGAAGCGTAACCTCGTGAACGCCTTCATAAACAACTACAGCTACGACGAGTCGCCGCTGACCCGTCGGAACATCGCCGAAGCGTTCCAGGTGCTCGAGCAGTGGCGCGAGGAGCGCACGGAGAAGGACGACGACTATGAGGCCGCGTGGGAAGCTCTCGAGCTCATCGACCGACTCGGCCTCCACGGGTACGTCGTCCATGTTGACGGCACGCCGGCCGCCTACACACTCGGTGAGGCGCTCATGAAGGGACGGAGCTTCGCGGTTCACTTCGAAAAGGCCGTCGGCGACTACAAGGGCATCTACCAGTTCATAAACCGCGCGTTCGCCTCGGTACTGCCTCGACATTACCACTACATAAACCGCGAGCAGGACCTCGGGGACGAGGGGCTGCGGCAGGCAAAAATGACCTATCGACCGTTCGGATTCGTCAAAAAATACAAGGTCGTTCCTCTTGCACACTGATCCTACATTTTTGTACAATCTGGTCGCCGATCATACATTCTTGTAGGTTTTCATGTCCCGTCTCCCTGCCGACGGATGCAGCGATCGGGTAGTTGTCTGCTTTAACCCTTACTGTATAAAGGATTATGGATTCACCCGGCATTGACGGCAGCCTGGCACGGTACTTGTAAATTCGTCCGCAACGCACGGTGTAGTGAAACCGAACCCATTTGTTGTAAGGGGTTACAAATGACCGGCAG
>CAZWNS010000045.1:0-22709 GCA_964635245.1 uncultured Spirochaetaceae bacterium | reverse complement strand
GAGCGTCGGACTTCGAATCCGCAGGTCGCAGGTTCGAATCCTGCCGGGCGTATGACACCGTGGGCCGTTAGCTCAGCTGGTAGAGCAGCAGACTCTTAATCTGCGGGTCAGAGGTTCGATCCCTCTACGGCTCACTCTCGGCACGCCGCTCGGATCGGCCATTGCGCCGCCGGGACGGCCGGAATGCCGATTATTGACGCACTACGCGTCCTCGTATAGGATACGGGCGAGAGTGGTGGAATTGGTAGACACGCCAGATTTAGGATCTGGTACCTTCGGGTGTAAGGGTTCAAGTCCCTTCTCTCGCAACACCACTCGCACCGGCGCACGGGCGTTGCAGAGCAGGTCGGGGGATCTCCGGCCGGTGTACCGCGCGGGAGTAGCTCAGGGGTAGAGCGCCACCTTGCCAAGGTGGATGTCGCGGGTTCAATTCCCGTCTCCCGCTTTCTTCATCGAGGGCGATCCGAGTAACCGGATCGCTCTTTCTTTATCCGAGACCACACACAGAGGATCCGAAAGATGGTTTCCGAAAAGCACGTTGAACACATCGGCAATTCGGCGGTCCGGCTCACCGTCACCGTCGACAAAGACACGGTCAGGAAAGAGTACGACGACCTCGTCAAAGAGTACGCGAAGAACGCCCGGATAAAGGGCTTCCGTCCCGGGAAGGTGCCGCCGGAGATTCTCGAGCGGAAGTTCGGCGAAAGCCTCCAGGCGGAGGCAAGCCAGAAGGTACTCGAAGACAGCCTGAAGGAAGTCATCGAAGATATCGACGAGCAGCCTCTGCCCTACGCGCGCCCCGAACTCGACGGTGAGATCGATTTCGACATCGACAAGGACTTTACCTTCTCGGTAACCTACGACGTGTTCCCGGAGATCAAGCTCGGCGAATACAAGGGCCTCGAGATCAAGGCGCCGGAGGTGAAGGTCACCGACGAGGATCTCGAGCGCGAGATATCGGCCATTCAGGAACAGAACGCCATCGTCATCGACAAGGAAGAGGGCGCGGTGGAGAAGGACGACATCGTCACCATCGACTACCGAGAGCTCGACGAGAACGACGAGCCGGTCGAGGGCACGAGTCGCGAGGACTTCGTGTTCACCGTGGGTAGCGGCTACAATTTCTACAAGGTCGACGACGACATCCTCGGCATGAAGCAGAACGAGGAGAAGATCATCGAAAAGGAGTACCCCGAGGACGCCGAGGTCGAGGAGCTGCGGGGACGGAAGAAGCGGATTGCCGTCAAGGTGAAGGCGGTCAAGCAGCGCCAGCTGCCGGACATCGACGACGAGCTTGCCCAGGACGTCAGCGACGAGTACGAGACCCTCGAGGACCTCAAGAAGGATATCCGCGGTCGGCTCGAGCAGACCGCCGCGTCACGGGCGTTCGAGATGAAGAAGCAGGCGCTTCTCGACCGGATCCTCGAGGACTCCGAGATCGAGGTGCCGGAATCCATGCTTCAGATGGAGCTCGAGAACTCCTGGCGAAACTTCACCTCCCGCCTTCAGATGAACGAGGACGACGTGCTGAAGCTGCTTACCGCCCAGGGTCGCGGTAAAGAGGATCTTCTCGAGGAGTGGAAACCGGAGGCGGAGAAGAGCCTCAAACAGCGCCTTCTCACCAACAAGATCCTGGAGAACGAAGAGATCGAGGTCACCGACGAGGAAGTCGACGAGCACCTCGAGCAGCAGGCGAAACAAAGCAACATGGACACCGCACGGGTTCGGGAGTACTATGAGAGCCGGAATCTGCTCGACTACGTGAAGCGCGATATCGAGGAGCGCAAGCTCTTCGAAAAGGTGCTCGAGGAGACGAAGGTCAAGATCTCCGAGAAACTCAAACTCCTGGACGTCGCGGGCGGCAATGCTTAAATTCGGGTGAGTTATTCGACCAAAAGGAATTCACCAAATGAATGAGCAAATGAATACCCTCGTTCCCATCGTCGTCGAGCAGACCGGCGTCGGCGAACGTTCCTACGACATCTACTCCCGGCTGCTGAAGGACCGGATCGTCTTTCTCGACGGCCCGATCAACGACGTAACCGCCGATCTCGTGGTGGCCCAGATGCTGTTTCTCGAGAGCCAGGATCCGGAAAAGGACATCAACCTCTACGTAAACTCGCCCGGGGGTGCGGTCACCGCCGGCCTCGCCATCTACGACACCATGCAGTACATCAAGCCCGACGTGCAGACCATCTGCATGGGCCAGGCCGCCTCGATGGGGGCCATGCTGCTTGCCGCAGGCACCGCGGGCAAGCGCTATGCCCTGCCCTCCTCGCGGATTCTCATCCATCAGCCCTGGGGCGGCGTTCAGGGCCAGGCAACCGACATCGGCATCCAGGCGCGGGAAATCGTGCGGCTGAAGAAAATGATCATCCGGTACTTTGCCCAGCACACCGGAAAGTCCGAAGAGATCATCTCGGGTGATCTCGAGCGCGACTATTTCATGAGCGCCGAGGAGAGTGCCGACTACGGAATCGTCGATCAGGTGCTCAAGAGGTAAAGCATGAGCAAGCAGCGTAACGAACAACAGAAAGTCTGTTCCTTCTGCGGCAAGCATGCCGACTTCGCACGCCGGCTCATCGCCGGACCCGGCGTGTATATCTGCGACGAGTGCGTGAACACCTGCAAGAAGATCCTCGACGACGAGGACGACGTGATCTCCACCGAGTTCATGGACGAGATCCCCGCGCCGAGGGAAATCAAGTCGTATCTCGATCAGTACGTCGTAGGTCAGGAGACGGCAAAGAAGGTGCTCGCGGTCGGTGTGTACAACCACTACAAGCGCGTGACGCAGAAGCAGGAGCTTCAGGACGGCGTTGAGATCGAAAAGGCGAACGTGCTGCTGATCGGTCCGACCGGCACCGGTAAGACGTTGCTTGCCAAGACGCTGGCCGACCGGCTGCGCGTGCCGTTTGCCATCGCCGATGCGACTACACTCACCGAGGCCGGCTACGTGGGAGAGGACGTGGAGAATATCCTGCTCAAGCTCTATCAGGCTTCGGGCAATAACGTCTCCGCGGCCGAGCGGGGAATCATCTACATCGACGAGATCGACAAGATCGCCCGCAAGGGAGAAAACGTCTCCATCACCCGTGATGTCTCCGGTGAGGGCGTACAGCAGGCGCTTCTGAAGATCATCGAGGGCACCGTTGCCTCGGTACCACCGCAGGGCGGGCGAAAGCATCCGAGCCAGGAGATGATCAAGATCGACACGAACAATATCCTGTTCATCGTCGGCGGGGCGTTCGTCGGACTCGACAAGGTCATCGAGTCGCGCGTGTCGCAGCATCCCATGGGTTTCGGCGCCGAGGTGAAGACCCGCAGCGAGAAGAACATCGAGGAGCTCTACCGCGAGCTCCATCCTGACGATCTGATCAAGTACGGACTGATTCCGGAGTTCATCGGACGGGTGCCGATCCAGGTCGCCCTTCGGGATCTCACCAAGGAAGATTTCGTTCGCATCGTGACCGAGCCGCGCAACAGCATCCTCAAGCAGTACCAGGCCTCGCTCAAACTCGACGACGTGGATCTCGTATTCGAGGATGAGGCGGTGGAGGCGATCGCCGAAAAGGCGATATCGCGCAAGACCGGAGCACGGGGGCTGCGCTCCATCGTTGAGAACGTGATGACCGACATCATGTTCGACATCCCCTCCATCGAGGGCAAGAAGCGGGTGGTGATCACGCGGGCGGTCATCGAGCAGGATGAGAAGCCGGAAATCGTACAAGTCCGAAAGTCCGCATGAGACTCACCGGACGCAAGAAAGACACCTCGAGGCTGCCGGTCATCCCGACACGGGAGGCGGTGGCCTTTCCATTCACGGTATTCCCCTTCTTCGTCGCCAAGCGAACCGCCAAGACCGCGCTCGATAACGCCATGGCCGCCGACAGGCGGGTCGTGCTCGTCCCCCAGACGCAGGAGGCCGTCGAGCCCGGCGCGGAGCACCTCTACAGCCACGGTACGGTGGCAACGATCTCCCAGATTATGAAGCTTCCCGACGGCTCGGTACGGGTGATGGCCGACGGAAGGAGTCGGGTCCGCATCGTTACGTTCGAGTCACCGCGCACCCCCCTTTGGGCCCGCACCGAAGCGCTGCGCGCCGGAGCAGGCGCGGACGGGGAACCGAGCGGGGAACTGTCTACGCACATGAAGGCGGTGAAATCGGCCTTCGAGCGCTTTACGGCCCTTCAGAAGAAAGTCCCCGCCGAAGCGCAGAAGGCGGTCCGCGAGGCAACCACCGCCGAGGAGCTCGTCGGCAGGGTCTGCGCCAACGTGCCGTTTCCGTTCGAAAAGAAACTCGAGCTGCTGAAGATGACGGACCCACGCGCGCGCCTCGAAGAGGTAGCCGTCAGCCTCGAAAGCGAAAACGACGTGCTCGAGCTCCGCCAGGATATCAATCAGCGGGTGAAAAAGCGCATTGAGAAGAATCAGCGCGACTATTTCCTCAACGAGCAGATGAAGGAGATAAACCGCGAGCTCGGCCGAGAATCCGACGACCCCTCGGGGGCCGGAGAGCTCTCCGAGCGCCTCGAGGAGAAGGACCTCCCCGAGCAGGCCCGCGCCCGTGCCGAAAAGGAAATCACGCGACTCTCGAAGCTCCAGTCGTTCTCCCCGGAGGCGGGGATCGTGCGCACCTACGTCGACTGGGTTCTCGACCTGCCGTGGACCGAGCGGACCCTCGACCGGGTGGATATGGGAGACGCCGAGCGCATTCTCGACGAGGATCACTACGACATGGAAAAGCCCAAGGAGCGGATCCTCGACTACATAGCCGTGCGGCAGCTGCAGGAGAGGCTCAAAGGCCCCATTCTCTGTCTCGTGGGCCCGCCGGGAACGGGAAAGACCTCTCTCGGGCGCTCGGTGGCGCGCTGCCTCGGCCGGAGCTTCGTCCGCATCTCCCTCGGCGGCGTGCGGGACGAGGCCGAAATTCGCGGTCACCGGCGCACCTACGTCGGCGCACTTCCGGGAAAGATCATCCAGTCCATCCGCAAGGCCGGCACAAACAACCCCGTGTTTCTGCTCGACGAGGTGGACAAGCTCGGCACCGACTTTCGCGGCGACCCCGCATCGGCCCTGCTCGAGGTCCTCGACCCGGAGCAGAACACCGGATTCGTCGATCACTACCTCGAGCTGCCTTTCGACCTCTCCCAGGTCCTTTTCATCACGACGGCCAACACCCTCTACCAGATCCCGCATGCGCTGCGCGACCGCATGGAGATCATCGAGATGCCCGGCTACACCCCGTTCGAGAAGCAGCGGATCGCACAGCGGTTCATCATCCCGAAACAGATCGAGGAGAACGGGCTCGAGTGGGCGGGCGTGAGCTTCCGCAAGGACGCGATAGATGAGATTATCCACGGTTACACCAGGGAATCCGGTGTGCGCAACCTCGAGCGACAGATCGCCACCGTCATCCGCAAGATCGCTCGCGAAGTCGTTTCCGACGGCTACAGACCGCCGGTACCGCTGAATACCGAGACGAATACCCAGGCGCCGGACGCGGCGGAGGCGGCGGCCGAGGCGCCGGAGGAGGCGGCGGCTGAGGCACCGGCGCCTCCGTTCACGCTCCGGCCGGCGGTCATCCGGCCCTACAGGCGCGTGGTGACGGCGAAGCGCATCGGCCACTACCTCGGTAAGCCGCCCTTCAGCGAGACGCCGCTCGAGACCGAAACGGCGCCCGGTATCGCGAACGGACTCGCATGGACCGAAGTCGGCGGGAAGCTCCTGCCGGTGGAGGCACTCGTGTTCGAGGGGAACGGAGAGCTCCTGTTGACCGGCAGCCTCGGCGATGTGATGAAGGAGAGCGCGCGCACCGCGTTCTCCTTCATCCGCTCACAGTCTCAGAGATTCCGCCTTCCCCGCGATTTCGATCGCGATCGGGATATCCACATCCATGTGCCCGAAGGTGCAATCCCGAAGGACGGGCCCTCGGCGGGCATCACTATCCTCGCGGCCCTCGTGTCGGCCTTCTCAGGCATCTCACTCAATCCCGCCTTCGCCATGACCGGGGAGATCACGCTCGCGGGGCGGCTCCTGCCCATCGGCGGCGTGAAGGAGAAGGTTCTCGCCGCGCACCGCAACGGCATGAAAGCCGTCGTCCTGCCCGAGGAGAACCGCAGGGACGTCGAGGAGCTTCCCGGGGAAGTCACGCAGAGCATGGAGTTTCATTTTGCCGAGCGTGCGGCCGACGCCCTGCGCATCCTCTTTCCCGAAGAACTGTTCAACCTTCGCGCGTACTGAGCAACCACCGCTGCAATGCGGGAGCGGGTCGCCGGGCCGACGGGCCGAGGGGCCGCCACGTTCGGGCTCCGACCGCCGTGCCTCCGCGCGGTGACGTGCCTCCGCGTGGTGACGTGAGGCGGCCCATCCGTTATACTCATGTCCAATCACGGCACGCCTTACGCGGAGGAGACGGAACCATGGCGGTACATCTCGAGGGAAAATCCCTGCTGACTCTTGCTGATCTTTCTCCGGAGGAAATCCGGTATCTGATCGACCTTGCCCGCGTCGTGAAGGGGGAACGAAGGAAGGGGACCGTGCATCGCCGTTTCGAGGGAAAGAGTCTTGCGCTTCTCTTCGAAAAGCGCTCCACACGCACCCGCGCCGCCTTCGAGACCGCGTTCGGCGAAGAGGGCGGGCACCCGGTATTCCTCTCTCAGAGCGACATTCACCTCGGCGTGAAGGAGACGGTGGAAGACACCGCGCGCGTTCTGGGCCGTATGTTCGACGCCATACAGTTTCGGGGCTTCAAGCAGGAGACCGTACAGCTGTTCGCCGAGCACTCCAACAAACCCGTATACAACGGCCTGACGGACCTCTATCATCCCACCCAGATCCTCGCCGACCTGCAGACCATGCTCGAGGAAACGGGCGAGCTCGAGGGTCGCACCCTGAGCTTCGTAGGCGACGCACGAAACAACGTCGCGCGCTCGCTGATGATCGGCTGCAGCAAGCTCGGCGTGCACATCCGCCTCGGCGCGCCGAAATCGTTGTTTCCGGATGACGAAAGCGTAGAAGTGGCACGAAGCTTCGCTTCCCGCTCGGGTAGCGAGGTGTTCATCACCGACGACGCGGCGGAAGCCGTTTCGGGTGCCGACGCCGTCTATACCGACGTATGGGTCTCGATGGGCGAGGAGGAGCAGTCGGAGCAGCGCATGCGAACGCTCACGCCCTACCGGGTCACCGACGAGCTCATGGGCCGCACCGGCAAACCCGAGACCATCTTCCTCCATTGTCTGCCGGCGGTGCGCGGCAACGAGGTCACCTCCGAGGTACTGGACGGGCCGCGCTCACGGGTCTGGGACGAGGCCGAGAACCGAAAGCACACCATCAAAGCGGTCATGCTCGCCACGATACTGGCCCCTGCCGATCTTCCGGCTGTGAATTGACCCTTGAAATTGGAGGTTTGCAGGTCGTATAATGGTAGGGCGAACGTACAGGAGGACAGGGTTGAAAAAGTGCATCTTGATCGTGACCATGCTGCTGGTGATGGTCGCCGGCTTCTCGGTTGCCCAGGACCGGCAGGAGTCCAACGAGTCGGAGTTTTTCGTGCACACGATCTATCTGAACCAGGTGTTCAGACATCGCCTCGGGTTCAAAGTGACGTATACGGCTTCGAATCTCGACTTCAAAGAGGCCTACATCCCGACGTCGTGGTTCAACCGGGCCGCCGACAAGGGCGAGCTCATCGAGACCTCTTCGCATAGCGCACCCTACATGGACATTTACTATCGGAACGGCGAGTTTTCACACGTTCGGCTCTTCGTTCGTGACAATCCGTTCCATGTCACCTGGGGGCGCCTCGAGGACGAGCCGAACGCCGAGGAAAAGTTCAACAGGGACACCCTCGAGCTCTGACAGTCCCCACCACGCCGCCATATGCACGAATACTCCCCTCCCCCTGAGTTGCTGGAGTTTCTCTCGAGTCATCGAACGTATTATCTCATAAGCCATACCGAACCGGATGGAGACTGTCTCGCCTCCAGTCTGGCGCTCGGCCACTATCTCGAGCGTGCGGGAAAGCGGGTCAAACACTACAATGAGGGCCCCTTCGTGCGCGCGGAGATACGCGAGCTCGCGGGGTTGTTCCGAGAGACGCTGTCGGAGGAGGAGATAGGGGCCGACGAGGATCCCGCTGCGGTAGTGCTCGACTGCAGCACCCGGGAACGGGTCGGGAGCCTCGGTGAGGCACTCGACGCGGTGCCGGTCGGGGTGATCGACCACCATGCAGCCGGCGAGCCCTTCGGTGATATCGTCTATGTAGATGCAGAGGCGCCCTCCACAAGCATCCTCGTTCAGGGAGCCATTGAGGGTGCCGGCTGCGAACCCGACCGCGAGGAAGCGGAGCTCATTCTCTTCGGGCTATCCACCGACACCGGCTTCTTTCGACACCTCGACGTCGGCTCCGGCCGCACCTTCCGCGCGGTCGCCCGGCTCGTCGACCTCGGGGCGAGCCCGAAGGATACCTTCAACCGGATGAACGGAGGAAAGACTCTCGCGGCACGCAAGCTGCTCGGCCGCCTCCTCGAGCGGGTAGAAACCGCGGCGGGCGGTAAGATCGCTCTGACCTATGAGACCCGAGCAGACACCGCGGAGTTCGGACGCGAGAATCGTGACTCCGACACCCTGTACCAGCTCCTCATGGGTACGCGCAAGTGCTCGGTGATCGCGCTCATCCGCGAAGAAGACGAGCGGACCTGTACGGGGAGCCTTCGCTCGAGCGACGATACCGACGTCTCCCGCGTTGCCAAGAGCTTCGGCGGCGGCGGTCACATGCGTGCCGCCGGCTTCATGATCGAGGAGTCGCTCGCCGAAACCTGCGACCGTGTGAGAGACGCCCTCCTCGATCTGGTAAACGAGGTCGAGGAACCCCAGGCAGGTCTTCCCCGCTGATGCGGCCTCCGCCGGGCGATGACCGCGGTCATCGCCCCGCCGCACCGGCACCCCTTCCACATACGCCCCCACGGCAACTCCGGCTTGAATTGTAAACGAATGTAAACAATTCCACTCACAGTGGAGTTTCCCGCGTTCCCGGTGGCGTTTTTCGGCACGCCGTTTGCTTTCTTCTGCGACTGCACAACTCGGTGCAGGGAGGAAACATGACGAAGCTGACTGAACTGGTTGTCGCCTATCAGGCGAGCGGAGAGGGCTATGAAGAGGTGCGCCGGCACGTAGAGCAATGGGTGTATTACTACCCCGCGACTCGACCCGGGTTCGCCCAGGAGGATTGCGCCGACTTTCTGTTCTTCGTCCGATCAAAGATCCCCGCGCTTCTGCACAAGTACCGGCACTCCGATCGCTCGTTCGAGCACTATCTCGCGAAGACGCTGCGGTGGCAGCTCCGCTCCTTCGCGCGGGTGCGTATGCGTCGCTCGCGAATGCATGAGCTCACGCGCGCGCCCGACATATGGGACGGGCTGATCGGCGTTGCCGAGAGCAGCGAGAGCGGCTGCCGTGTTGCCGACAGCGCCACCGCGCGGCTCGCGGGCGTGCGCCGCGCCGGCGCGCCGCAGGGGAGCGCTGCCCGGCGTATGGTGATACTCGCAATGAAAGCGGCCGTCGTGGTAACCGACGCGCAACTCGCCGAGCTCGCCCGGCTCACCGGCTACTCCGAGCTCCGCATGCGGGAACACCGCGACGAGCTCAAACGGTTCGTTGAACGTCGCGAGCGGCGCCGAAACGAGCTACGGGAGAGACGCAACAACGCGTTCCTGGAGGTACGGCTGGCACAGGACGAGCTCGCCATAACACCCGAAGAGCACCGGCGTGCCGCCATTCGGCGCGAGCTCGACCGGCAGAATCGAAGACTGCGAAATGCGCGCCGTCAGCTCGCCCACGTTCCTTCGGTCCCGACCAACGGGGAGATCGCCGCAATCCTCGGTATCCCGAAGGGCACGGTCGACTCCGCCCTGCACTACATGAAGCGCAGGCTGCGAACGTGGCAGACGGGATAGGCCGCGAGTGCGAACACCCGGTGGCCGAAGGAGGCGGATTACGATAGGCTGTCTGCCGTGCGATTGATACTGGCAACCAACAACGATCACAAGCGTCGGGAGCTGGAGGGAATCCTTGCCGATCATGAACTGCTCCTGCCGGCCGACCTCGGTATTCGCTTCAGCCACGATGAGACGGGGAAAACCTTTCACGACAACGCGCTGGGCAAGGCGGGTGCGCTCTTCCGCATGGTTACCGACCTCGACGGCGCGGCCGTTCGGGGGGCCGGCGCCGTTCGGGGGGCCGCGGCCGGCGGCGCGGCGGCCGCCGGCATCATAGCCGACGACTCGGGGCTCTCGGTGGCGGCGCTCGGCGGCCGCCCCGGCGTATACTCCGCGCGCTACGGGTCGGAACCCGGCGGACCTGATCTCAGCGATAGCGAGCGCAACGCTCTGCTCCTCGCCGAGCTGGAGGGTATCACCGACCGCCGCGCCCATTATACCTGCTCCATGGCCCTCCTTCTCGAGCCGGATCGTTATTACATCTGCCAGGAGACCTGGCACGGAGAGATCGCCCTCGCTCCCTCCGACGGTCGCCACGGATTCGGCTACGACCCGATCTTTACCCTGCCCGAGGAGGGGCTCACCGTCGCCGAAATCGCCCCCGAGCGGAAGAACCGCATCTCCCACCGAGGCAAGGCCGCCCGCGACCTCAGCTCGATTCTCGCAGCGCTCGAGGCCGAAGGCCGACTTGACGCCGGCGGCGGCTCTGCGTAGCTTCCGGGTCAATACACCGAGGAGAAAACCGATGAGCAATGCAGACGCATCCCGCATACCCGCCCGCAGCGACGTGCCGCCGGAGCATACCTGGAACCTTTCGGTGCTCTACCCTTCGGACGAGCAATGGGAAAAGGATTTCGAAGAGCTCGCCGAGCGCGCAAAACGCATTCCGCGGTTCAAGGGCTCGCTCTCGGAGTCACCCGAGAAGCTGAAAGACTGCCTGGAGTTCATGAACGAGGTAGGAATGCTCGAGGAGCGACTCGGGTACTACGCGCATCTGCGGATGAGCGAGGACGTCTCGGACAGCGGCAATCAGGAGCGCATGGGGCGGTTCATGCGTGTGGCGACCGAGGCCGACACCAACGCGAGCTTCATCACCCCCGAAATCCAGGCTATCGACGACTCGACCATGGAGCGCTATCTCGCCTCGGACGTTCTCGCCGACTTCGGCATCTATCTGCGAAAACTCAGGCGCTACCGACCACACGTGCTCACGGAAGCGGAAGAACGGATCCTGTCGATGCAGCAGGAGGCGAACCAGACCGCATCCCGCAGCTTCGGCGCCCTCACCGACGCGGATATGGATTTCGGCGATGTGGACACGCCCGAGGGGCGCAAACCACTGAGCCAGTCGAGCCTCGGCTCGCTCCTCCTGCATCGCGACCGGGAGGTTCGAAGACAGGCCTACCTCCAGTTTCACGCCGTGTATGAACAGCACAAGAACACCCTGACCAACCTCTACGCGGGAAGCGTGCATCTCGACGTCTACAAGGCGCGGGTGCGAAAGTTCCCCTCCGCCCGGGCCGCCGCGCTCTTTCCCGACGACGTGCCTGAAGAGGTCTACGACAACCTCCTCGATGTCGTCGGCCGCAACCTCGAGCCCCTGCAGCGCTACTACAGCTTACGGAAACGGGTGCTCGGACTCGAGGAGTTCCACATCTACGACGCGAAAGTGCCGCTGGTGGATGAGCTCAGTGTTCATCACACATTCGAGCAGGCCGTTGAGACGGTCGGCGCCGCCCTTTCGCCTCTCGGCGACGAATATGTGGCAACCCTGCGTAAGGGCATGCTCGAGGGCTGGGTCGACCGCTACGAGAACAAGGGGAAACGCTCCGGCGCCTTCTCAGCGGGCAGCTACGTCGCTCATCCGTTCATCCTCATGAACTTCAAGGACGATGACCTCCGCGACGTGTTTACCCTCGCCCACGAGGGAGGGCACGCCATGCACAGCTGGTACTCGGCCGCCGCCAATCCGTTTCAACACTACGACTACACGATCTTCGAGGCCGAGGTCGCCTCGACCTTCAACGAGCAGCTTCTGTTCCATCATCTGCTCAACGGTTCCGACGATGAGCGCATGCGGGCCTACCTGCTCAATCACCAGATTGACGAGATCGTCGGCACCCTCTTTCGGCAGACGATGTTTGCCGAGTTCGAGAAGAAGACGCACGAGATGGTCGAATCCGGTCAGCCGCTCACAGTCGACAACCTGAGGGCCGAGTACCGCGCCCTGCTCGAGAAGTACTTCGGCGCCGAGACGGTTATCGACGAGGTCTCCGACATCGAGGGGCTGCGAATTCCCCACTTCTACCGGGCCTTCTACGTCTACAAGTACGCCACCGGCGTCTCCGCAGCCATCTCGCTCTCGCGACGCGTGCTCGACGGCGGGGCGAGCGAGCGGGAGGACTACTTCGCGTTCCTGAAGTCCGGTGGCTCGCGGTTCCCCATCGAGAGTCTCAGACTCGCCGGCGTCGACATGGCGGGCGCAGCCCCGATAGAGTCGGCAATCGAGCTCTTCTCCGGTCGCGTCGCGGAGCTCGAGGCGTACTTCTCGTGAGCCGCGGCCGAAACATTGATTGCGGTCACTTGACAAAATGGACGCCCTTGTGTAGATTGTGGCCTCACAAGGCACAATGCGGCGGTGGTGAAATTGGTAGACACGCTAGCTTGAGGGGCTAGTGGGCATTACTGCCCGTGGAGGTTCAAGTCCTCTCCGCCGCAACCGGACCTGTAGTGGGCTTCCTGATTCTCGGGAAGCCTTTTTTTGCGGCCGGCCTGAAGGCGCGGGAGGCCGATCCGGGCGCATCCGCAGACACTGGAGCAGCTCGAACGCCCGGTCCGGCCCCGGCATGGCCGGAAGTTCTGAGATCACGATCCACCACCCGTTGCTTCGGCCTCATGGGACAGCCGAGAAAGGACGCCTCCGAACGGACCACGGCGTGTACCCGGAGCGGCGCTCACCCTGAGGGACCGCCGACCGACGGTATCTCACCTTCGCTCGGCGCCGGGCTGTATTCCATGTATTCGGCGGTGCGCCGCGCGGGAACCGTAGCCGTTGAGCTCATCGGCCACGGCGAAGACTTCGAAGGGGCCCGTGAAATCAAGAACCTCGACGTCGGGGAACATGAGGATGGCTACCGTTCGTCTCAAGAGCCGTGCCCCTCATCGTCGGACATCGCCTTCAGCGCCGATACCACGTATTCGACACCCGATGCGAGAGTGAGGATGCTGATGATGTAGGACAGAACCGGCATGATGCCCTCACCGGTAACTTGCCAGTACAGCGGCCCGAGCATAAGGACGGCGCCGCCGACGGCCTGTATCCCGGCCTTGAGCTTCCCGCTGAGCTTCGCCGAGGCCGAGGCACCGGCGCGCACCACGATGATACGCGAGTATGCCACCGTGATATCGCGAATCGCCATACAGACCGGCACGAGCATGAGGGCGAAGTCCGCCTGGGCGAGCGCAAAGTAGGTGAGGAACCGCGCCATGCTGTCGGCGTAGGGGTCCAGCGTCGCCCCGAGCTCCGACACGAGCCCGCGGCCTCTCGCAATTTTCCCGTCGAGCAGATCGCTGAGCTCGATGAGCAGAAGGAGTCCGATACCGATGAGGATCTCCACCGTCCCCGGCTCGCGCAGAGTGAAAAGCCCTATGATCATGAGCGCAAGGGGAATTCGCGAGAGTGTGACGAGAAGCAGGATGAGTTTGCCTGTCCGATCGGGCCTGTGCATGAAGCTTCACCTTGATCCGGAGTTTGCCGACCACCGCTGCTCAATTCTCACCACAGTGGGTGTCGCTGTCAACCGAACGCAACGCGAGCGTGCGAACGGGGAACCGGCCCTGCACATTGACCGCAGCCGGCCGGAGCGATAGGCTTCACCGCACATGAACCGGAGAATCGAGACCGCCCGCCGCCGTCGGATCCCGGTTGCAGGCGGGTACATCATCTGTTATCACATGCCGAGTCGAGCCACGGCTGCCGGACCGGCCCGCACCGACGGCTCCCTCCACGCACCCCCTCCCCTGCCCGTGCTCTTCATACCGGGCTGGGGAGGGGTCCTGCGGGGCTTCGAGGAGGTCGTTGCCGCGGTCGATGAAAACGTCGATCTCTACTACCTCGAAACCAGGGAGAAGGGAAGCAGCGAGGTGAGCCTCGACTCGGGGTTCTCCATGGAACAATGCGCGGCCGATGTGCACGAGGCCGTGCACGCCCTCGGCTTCTCCGCAGGCCGATACGTGCTCATGGGAAGCTCGTTCGGGGCGTCGGTGGCGTTGCAGGCTCTTACCGCGCTCGAGCCGCTCGGTGACGGTGCCGCGCCCCAGCGGCGCGCGCCGGCTGCCACCGTTCTCTTCGAGCCGATGGCCGAGCTGTGGCTTCCGCGGCCCGCGGTGAAGGCGCTCGGGACGCTCATGCCCGTGGGGCTCGTCTCGCTGCTTCGGCCGGTCCTCAAGCGTATCGTTCTCGCCGGCATGCGCGAGGCGGTGCAACGAGCGCGGGCGGAGCTCGTCATCGACAACGCGGACCTCAGGAAGTGGCGGAGAGCGGCGCTGAGTCTCATCGACTGGCACATACTCGATATCGCCCCGGACACCCGCGAGCCCGTGGCCGTCATACAGGGCTCGGGCGATCGCTTCCACAATGAGTCCGTATTCCCCGAGATAGCCGAGGCCTTGCCGGCAGGCCGTCTCTATCGTCTCCCCGTGCCCGAGTCACGGCGGGAGCATCTCATGGGGCGGATCGCTTCGGTCTATGCTCGCGGCGGTACCGCGGCGGATCCTTCCACCGCGGCCGACCTCGCACCAACGGAGCCCGGCCCCCAGGCCTGACATCATACCCCCGGCGGAGTTTCCTCCACGGGGACCTCGGCGGCGACCCCGCGTTCGGGGCGATTCACGAGGTAAAGCCCGAGAATAACGAGCGCCGCGCCGGCGAGAAGCGGTGCGGAGAGTCCCTCCCCGAGCAGACCCACGCCGAGCACGATTGCGGTCACCGGCTCCAGGTTGATAAAGACCGCCGCCCGGTTCGGCCCCACCTCGCGAATGCCCTCATAGTACATCAGGTAGGCAAGGCCCGCGGCGCCGAAGACGAGGTAGGCAAAGGCAAGCCAGGTACCGACCGCCGCGGCGCCGAACTCCGTGATCACATCGGCTCGCGCGGCGATCGGCGTCAGCAGCAGCGAGCCGATGATCGAGGAGTAGGCGAGAACCGTCAGCGAGGAGAGATTGCGCATGGCGTAGCGGGCGATGATCGTGTATGCCGACCAGGAGATCACACAGCCGAGCAGGAACAGGTCGCCGATCGTAATACCGCCTCGGAGCACGCGCGCCGGGTCCCCGTCGGTTATCGTGACCACCGCGCCGAGGAACGCGACGAAGATGCCGACGACGGTGTTCCACCCCGCCCGCTCGCGAAACAGCGTCACCATCACCAGGGCGACCACCGAGGGCGAGAGCGAGAGGATGACCGAACTGCGCACCGCCGTGACCGTGCGCAGGCCGGAGAACAGGAAGAGGTTGAACATCACCACGCCGGTGACGCTGAGCATTGCCAGCACCAGGAGATCGCCCCGATTCGGCCGCGGGAGGCGCCCCTCGCGTAGGCGCACCACCGGAAGGAGCATGATGCTCACCAGCGCGAAGCGTACCCAGGTGATGGTCAGCGGCGGGAGATCGGCTGAGACGACCCTGCCGGCAACCAGCGCACCGCCCCAGAGAATCGGGCCGAGCGCCAGCTTGATGTAGGACAACAGCATTCCGGCATCATCGCCGCAATTGCGGCCCGCGTCAATTCGTGGCGTTGCATCATCACCTCATTGCACGGCGGGCCGGGCCACGGGTCGGCGACGCCGCCGCACGAAAAAGAGAGCCACGAGCAGAATGCCGGCCCCGACGAGGAAGCTCTGCGTCGGTTGACCGGCGGGGAGTTGCTGCGTTAGACGTGCCCTGTACTTGACATATTATCGATCCCTTGTTATATATAAAAATAAATATATACAAGGAGCACGAAGTGGAACGCATTGTAATTATAGGCGGAGTCGCTGCAGGCGCCACTGCAGCCGCTCGCGCGCGCAGGATGTCGGCGGACGCGGAGATCACCGTTCTCGAGGCGGGACCCGACATCTCCTTCGCAAACTGTGGCCTCCCCTACTACATCGGCCGGGACATCGACCGGCGGTCGAAGCTGATCCTGCAGAGCCCCGAAAGCTTCCGCGAGCAGTACGACGTGCGGGTCGAAGTGGAAACCGAGGTTATCGCGATCGACCGCGAGCGGCGCATCGTGCGTGCCCGACGAACGGCCGACGGGGCGGAGGTGGAGCATCCATATGATTCGCTCATCCTCGCGCAGGGGGGAAAGCCCTTTGTGCCGCCGATTCCCGGGGTGGAGAAGCCTCACGTATTCTCGCTGTGGACCCTCCGGGACATGGATGCGATCGACAGCTGGATCGAGACCGGGGAACCGCGCTCGGCGGTTGTCGTCGGCGGCGGCTTCATCGGTCTCGAGATGGTGGAGGCGCTTCGAAAACGCGGTATGGACGTGGCGGTCGTGGAGCGGCTGCCGCACGTCATGCCGACCGTCGAGGCGGAGATCGCCGGATACCTCACCGAGGAGCTCGAGGCCTACGGCGTGGGCGTGCATACCTCCGCCTCGGTCACTCGCATAGATGACGATGTGGTCGTGCTCGACGACGGGCGCACGCTTCCCGCCGAGATGGTGCTGATGTCGGTCGGCGTGAAGCCGACCCTCACCCTCGCGCGGGAGGCGGGGCTCGAGATCGGCGAGTCCGGCGGCCTTGTGGTGGACGAGTACCTGCGCACAAGTGATCCTCACATCTTTGCCGCAGGCGACATGGTGGAGGTCGACCACACGGTAAGCGGTCGGAAGGTGCGCATACCGCTTGCCGGCCCCGCAAATCGCCAGGGGCGCATCGCCGCCTCCAATGCCCTCGGCGAGCGACGGGCCTACACCGGCGCCCAGGGAACCTCCATCGTCAAAGTTTTCGAGGCAACCGCGGGTTGCACCGGCCTCTCCCTCGCGCGGGCGAAGGCGGCGGGCTTCGATGCGGAGAGTGTCGTTGTGCACAAGGATAACCACACCTCCTACTACCCCGGTGCCACGCCGGTGACGGTGCTTCTCGTGTACGAGCGCGAGACCGGCCGGATTCTCGGCGGGCAGACCGCCGGTGAGGAGGGCGCGGACAAGCGCCTCGACGTGCTTTCCACGGCGATCGCAAGCGGCATGACCGTCAGCCGCCTCGCCGAGCTCGACTTCGCCTACGCCCCGCCGTTCGGCAGCGCCAACGATCCGCTCAACATGGCCGCCTTCGTCGCTGAAAACCGCATGAGCGGCACGAGCCCCTCTCTCACCGCGGCCGAGCTCGATGGTTTCGCCGCGGGGGTCGCCGGGCCGATGGTCACCGTAGACCTGCGCGATCCCTTCAGCTTCGAGCGCTCGCACGTACGCGGCTCCCACCCCGTCACCCTCAAGCAGCTTCTGATGCGAACGAGTCAGGTGCCGAAGGACATGCCGGTGCTCATCATCAGCGAGGACGGCAAAGAGGGCCACCTGGCCCTGCGCCGGCTGGTGCAGGCGGGCTTCGAGGCCGTCTACAACGTCTCAGGCGGCTACACCAGCATCGAGCGCTACGCACGGGCGGTGGGCTATGAGTACTTCGACGTCGCGCTGCGCAGCGTCGAGCAGAAGGACGTCTCTGCCGCCGCGAGCGGCGCCCGAGACGCCGCGGCGGGATCCGCGGCGGAGTCCGCGGGGGCGGAGTCCGAGGAACGCCTCCTCGGCGGCGGCGGCGGGAGCGAGCCGCTCATCGTCGACGTGAGGACGCCGGAGGAGTTCAACATGGGCGCCGTGCCCGATGCGGTCAACCTGCCGCTCGACGAGATCGGAAGCTATGTGGACCAACTCGGCGAGAAGGACCGCGAGATTACCGTCTACTGCGCCTCCGGCGCACGCAGCGCCTACGCCATGCGCATGCTGCAGCAACTCGGGTTCTCGAACGTCCAGAACGGGGGCGGGCTCATGGACATGATGGCCCGCACGCGGAGGTGAGCCGCAGCCCGCGTAGCAACGGAGACCCCGCCCGTGCTACGGTGCGCCGGTGGCACTTCTCGGCATACACGACGTTCACTACCACATAGCAGGCGAGACGCTCCTCGAGGGCGTCTCGATGCACGTCGAGCCCGGCGACCGCATCACCCTCGTGGGGCGAAACGGCACCGGGAAAACGACGCTGCTTCGCATAGCATCCGGTGAGCTCACGCCCGATGAGGGCCGGGTAAGCCTGCAGAGCGGCGCCCGCCTCGCCTACCTCCCCCAGCAGATCCCGCGGGGCCTCGCCGGCGCGGCGATCGATGTGGCCGGCGGTGCGGACCTCACCGACGCCGCGCCGGACGCCGAGGCTCTCGCCGCCCGACGGCTCGAGGCCGAACAGGTTCTTACCCGCCTCGGCGTGGACGCCGGAACCGACGTGGCGACTGCGTCCGGCGGGGTCATCCGGCGGGTGCTTCTCGCGCGCACGCTCGCAGCCGGCGCCGACGCGCTCCTCCTCGATGAGCCCACGAATCACCTCGACATCGAGACCGTCCTGTGGCTCGAAAACTACCTGCTGCGCCTCGCAGGCGTGGAGAAGCGGGCCGTCATCATGGTCACCCACGACCGCGCGCTCGCCCGGCGGTTCACCACCCGCGTGGCCGAGCTCGACCGCGGCCGGCTCTACCTCGCCGACACCACCTATGACGAGTTCGTACGCCGACGGGAGGCGCAGCTCGAGCAGGAGGTAGCCGAGCGGCGGGAATTCGACAGGAAACTGGCCGCCGAGGAGGCATGGTACGACAGGGGGGTGAAGGCACGCCGCACGCGGGACGAGGGCCGCGTCCGGCGCCTCGAGGCGATGCGCGAGGAGCACCGACGGCGCCGCGAGCGGCAGGGCACCGCCGGCATGTCCATCGAATCCGCCCGGCGCTCGGGTACGATCGTCATCGAGACCGAGGATCTCACCTTCAGCTACGGCGAGACCCCGATCGTTTCGGAGCTCGGCACCCGGATCGAGCGCGGCGACAGGCTCGGCATCGTCGGGCCGAACGGCAGCGGCAAGACCACCCTCGTCAGACTGCTGCTCGGCGAGCTCGAGCCCGACCGGGGGACCGTGCGGCGCGGTACCGGCCTCGAGGTCGTCTACTTCGATCAGATGCGCGCCGGGATCGACCCGGAGAAGTCGATCTACGAGAACGTCGGCGGCGGCTACGATTCGGTGCGCTACCGCGGCCGCGAGCGGCACCTCATCGGTTATCTCAAGGAGTTCCTCTTCACCCCGGAGGAGATGAGAAAGCCCGCCGGCGGCATCTCCGGGGGCGAGACGAATCGCCTTCTCCTCGCAAAGCTCTTCGCCCGGCCGTCCAACGTGCTGGTGCTCGACGAGCCGACCAACGACCTCGATGCGGAAACGCTCGAGCTCCTCGAGCAGCTTCTCATCGACTACGAGGGCACCATCATCCTCGTCAGCCACGACCGGGAGTTCCTCGACAACGTCGTCACCGAGTGCCTCGTCCTGCCGGGAACGGACGACGGTACGGTGATCGAGTACTCGGGCGGCTACTCCGACTGGCGCGAAGAGGAGGCCGCACGGCGGCTGTCCGGCGGCGGGAAGGCGGGCGGCGCGGGCGGCGCGGGCGGCGGGAATCCCGCCGGCGCCGCCGCCAAACGGAACGGCGCGAAGCGCAAGCCGAAGACCGGGAAGCCGCGCGGGCTCAGCTTCAAGGAGCAGCGCGAGCTCGAGTCGCTTCCCGACCGCATTGCCGAGCTCGAGGCCGAGCAGGAGCAGATTCACGCGCGTCTGCAGGACCCGGCCCTCTACCGCAGTGACGCAGGCGCCGGGGCGCGCGGCCAGGCGGGTCCCGGGACGGGGACGGAGGATGGCGGCGAGGACGCCGGGGCAGCAGTGAAACAGCTCACCGAGCGCCTCGCGGTCCTCGAGAAGGAGATTTCCGATGCCTATCGTCGCTGGGAAGAGCTGGAGTCCTCGGCGTAGTGGCCGGACGCCTACCCCTCACGCCACATCCGCAGAATGCGCCAGGGACGGAGGAGGAGCCACACTGCATCACGCACCGGCCATTCCTCGAGGCGGTCGAGACGAGTCACCACCGGTATCAACGCCACGAGCCCCAGCGCGGCGATGCGGAAGTAGGTGCGGTAGACGTCCAGGCCCTCGAACCCGAGGCCGTGCAGCAGCCCGAGGATTCCGCCCCCGACGACCGCTCCGATCAGACCGGCCACGGCGCCGGAGACGATGCGCATCACCATGGCGCTGCCCACCCGATCGCCCCCCTCGACGATGGTGAGGAAGTAGTGGTTGATTACCACGATTACACCGAACTTGCTGTATCCGGCGAGGAAAAACGCCGCCAGCGTCGGTATGAGGCAGAGCTCGGTGGGTGCCATGCCCCAGTAGACCGCCACCAGGGCAAGGACCGAGACGTAGATGATGATGAGGGGGCGGGGGCCGACCCGGTCGGCAACGATGCTGTTCACGATACTCGCGAGTATTCCGCCGGAGAGGGTGAGGAGGGAAAGCACCAACGCTTCGTAGTCGGAGAGCCCGTAGCCGTTCTTGACCGTGATAACGGCGAAGGGAATCACCACGGTGAACGCGGCTATGCCGCTTGTCCACGCGTAGAGGGTCTTTCGCATCGGCGGCAGATGCCACACCCGCGAGAGAACCTCTGCGATCGGCTTCCGTGCGGAACGCCGCGGGACGGTTGACTCGGGAACGCGGGCAAGCACCCAGCCGACGTACATCCCCACCACGGCGCCGAAACCGATGAGCGTCTGAAACACCCATGTACGCGGCACGCGATTGAGCACGATGATGACGACCACGAGCGTGAGTAACTGCGCGGTCGTCGCGCGCAGCCAGTTTCCAGAGATGAAACGCCCGCGATCGGTGCCTGTCGTGATCTCGCCGATGACCGGGGAATTGCCCACGAGTCCGACCGCGCGGAATGCCGCGAATCCGAAGCCGCCGGCGAGGATGATCGCGGTCCGCACCCACTGGGGAGCACCGCCGGGCACGAAGGGAGCGATCACCATGATCAGCACCGAGAGATTCCTGAGCATCCAGCCGAGCCCCCAGGTACGCGCGGCCCCGATGCGTGCGGTGAGGTGTTTGCCCACGACCATAAGCGGCATCGTGAGGTGGACGAACGAGGCAAGGGCTGCGACGGCGGAGTCGCCCACGCCGTTTCGGATGGCGTAGAGGATGAGCATGCTGTCCATCAGGAGCACAACCGAGACCCCGTTCAGGGTCGCAAAGCGGCGAACGAGACGCCGCCCGCGCCGTATCTCGGGAATGGGGAGCTCACCGGGGATGCCGGACATACTCATATTGTTCACGCGCCCCTGTGCGGTGGCAAGACGTCGATCTGAGATTTCGCTGTAGGAATGCGGGATTCGGGTTTATGCTCTGGAGACATGAGCATAAACAAGGTCGCGCTGTTTACAAACGAATACCCTCCGCATGTCTACGGCGGAGCCGGAGTGCACGTGGAGTACCTCAGCCGCGCGCTCGCCGAGCTCACCGCCGTGGAGGTTCGCTGTTTCGGCGAGCAGAGCTACACCGACGGGAACCTCACCGTACGCGGCTATCGCCCCTGGGACGAGATGTCGCACAACACCGACCCGCGATTCACCGGCGCCCTCGGCGCCTTCTCGCGAAGTCTCGCCATGGCCAAGGACAACCTCGACGCCGACGTGGTGCACTGTCACACCTGGTATACGCAGATGGGAGGACTGCTCGCCGGCAAGCTCTGGGACATCCCCTTCGTGCTCACCACGCACTCCCTCGAACCGCTGCGCCCCTGGAAGGCGGAACAGCTCGGCCCCGCCTATCACTTGAGCAGCTGGATGGAGCGCACCGCGATTGAGGGCGCGGACGCCGTCATCGCGGTCTCGCGGGAGACTCGAAACGACGTTTTCGATCACTTCGGGGCCGCGGAGACGAAGACCCACGTCATCCACAACGGCATCGACCTCGACGAGTATCGTCCCACCGGGGAAACCGACGCCCTCGAGCGATACGGAGTCGACCCGGCGAAGCCCTTCGTGCTCTTCGTCGGCCGCATCACCCGGCAGAAGGGCATCATTCACCTGGTGGACGCGATTCCGCAAATCGATCCCCGCGTACAGGTCGTGCTCCTCGCCGGTGCGCCGGATACCGATCATATCGCCCGCGAGATGACCGATCACGTGGCCCGGGCCCGGGAGCAACGGGCGGGCATCGCCTGGATCGATGAAATGCTGAATCGGCGTGATGTCATTCAGTTCTACTCCCACGCAACGGTCTTCGCCTGCCCCTCGGTCTACGAGCCATTCGGGATCATCAACCTCGAGGCCATGGCGTGCGAAACGCCGGTTGTTGCCTCGCGCGTGGGGGGAATCCCGGAAGTAGTGGTTCCCGAGGAGACCGGCATTCTCGTCGACCTCGAGCTCGAGCCGGGCACCTTCAGCCCCACGGAGCCGGAGGCCTTTTCCCATGGACTTGCGGCCGGAATAAACCGCATCGCAGGCGACCCCGCCCTCGCGAAGCGCATGGGGCGGGCCGGCCGCAGGCGGGCTGAGGAACACTTCAGCTGGCGGGCGATTGCGAAGAAGACCCTCGAGCTCTACGAGGCACTCACAGCTCGCCGGCGATACGACGGCTGAAGAGC
>CAZWNS010000044.1:21597-23496 GCA_964635245.1 uncultured Spirochaetaceae bacterium | reverse complement strand
CCTCGGTGCTCGATGCCTGCTCGGTGGCGCCCTGCGACATTTCCTCGGCGCTCGAGGACATCTGCTGACTGCCCGACGCGACGTTATCGCTGGCCGACTTCACGCTGCTGACGACATCGGTGAGACGCGTCTGCATGTTGCGAAGGGATTCGGCAAGCTGCCCGACCTCGTCCTTCTGGTAGACCTGCAGGTCCGCGGCCAGGTTGCCCGCGGCAAGCTGCTCGGCGAAGTCCACGCCCTTTCGCAGTGCCTGGGTGATCATGCGGGTGAGGAAGATGGTGATGACGACCGCCACGAGGAAGGCGATGATGAGGCCGGTCAGAACAATGGTCATGGATGCCGTCACGGTGACGACGGTCTCGGTCATCCGATCCTGGGTCGTCTCGATGCCGGCCGTCGAGACATTCTGCGCCGCGGCGAGTACCTCATCCGCTGCCGCTTCCCGCTCCGTGCCGAGCTCGGTGATCTGGAGCATATTATCACTGAAGTTCCGGACGGCGCTCTGGTAATTCTCGGCTGCCTCCCGTATGTCGGCAAGCTGGTCCATGTCCGCCCGCACGGCGGTGATACCCTCGAGTGTCCTGAGCATCTCGTCGACTTCGTCGAGACTCGCAGCGACCGTGTCCAGCTCGTCGTATTGGTTGTCCGCCTGGGCCTTGAAGTTGGCGATCCGCGCTTCGTTTCCGATATCGATGATGTCGTTTATGAGGGTGATCTTCTGCGCGCGCTCGCGCAGAGCGGCTGCTGAAGCACCGTCGTTGATCTCTTCAGTCATGCTGCCGTTCATCGAGTCGAGATAGGATGCTGCACTCTGCACGTAGTTGGACGCGGCGGTGTCGAGTGCATTCCGAAGCTCCTCGACATTCCCGACCACTTCGTGCGTCTGCTCGGAAAGATCCTGATAGGCTGCGACGTTCTCCGAGGCCCTGTCTGTGGCGGCCTGAAGTGTCTGGAGAAACGCGAATCGCTCGGATAGCGCATTGGCCTCACCGAGATAGGATTCCGAATCGGACAGGTACTCCTGCGCCTCCCGGTAGTAGTCCTCGTCGAGACTGAGCCCATAGCCGCGCATATTGTACATCGCCATGAGCAAGCTGCGCTCGAGGTTGTTTACGGTGCGGACTTCGGGGATGTACGCCTCGTCGAGCTCGCGCGCGTTTTGCTGGATCTGGCCCATGTTGTACACGGCAATGCCGCCCACAACACCTACGAGTATGATGACCAGGCCGAAGCCGATGATCAGCTTTCCGGCCATTTTCATGTTCTTCAGCATGTCTTGTCGTCTCCTTGGTGTCTGAAGAATAAGGGTATTCCCCGGCGTCGCAGTCTCCGTCGGGAGCAAATAGAGATTATCAGCATTTTAGCCAATAGGCAAGACGTTTTTGGAGGAATTTTTTGAATTTGCGCTGTGAAGCCTGGGTGGGCGGGGGCGTGGGCCTCTCCGACCCGCTCGGCTATCGCCCGTACCGGTATAGCCGGTCCGTCTTCGCCGCCATGACGAAGTCGTTGTCGTGCAGCCCTCCGATCGCGTGCGTCCACCAGTCCACGGTCACGGAGCCCCACTGGGTAACGATCCGCGGATGGTGGTCCTGCTCCTCCGCAATGCGGCCGACCTCCCGCGTGAATGCCAGCGCCGCGCCGAAATCGGGGAAACGAAAGCGGCGGCGGATGCGCTTCACACCCTTGACTTCCACGAGCTCCCACTCGTCTACCTTTTTCAGGTACTCATCTATCTGCTCCACGGTCAGGCGCGGCTCGCCGCCGCGGCAGGGTACGCAGGTTCTCTCCGATAGTTCGTTCATGACGTAAAAGGTATTGCCGAACGGCTCGCCGGTCTACCGGCGTTCTCGTGCCGGTCCGAGGCCCGCTCGCCACCCGGCGCCCGCTCCGCCCCGGCCG
>CAZWNS010000044.1:0-21497 GCA_964635245.1 uncultured Spirochaetaceae bacterium | reverse complement strand
GCGCCTGGACCGCATGGACGAGCGCTTCGACGGCATCGACCGGCGGCTCGATGGAATCGATGAGCGGTTTGAGCTCGTCGATTACCGATTCCAGAGTATCGATCAGCGATTCGAGGACATGAATCGGCGCTTCGATGACCAGGGGCGGTCCATGAACCAGCGCTTCGACGACCAGAGCCGCTACATGAACCGGTGGTTCTCGGTCATGACCATCATGCTTGCGATGATCGGCGCCGTTGTGACGGCGGGCACTCTTGGCTGGTAACGGCTCCGGCGACGCGGCTGCCGACGGCGTGGCGGCCGGCGGAGGCCCCGCCCCGGGCCCGAGCACGCTCTCATTCCTCGAAAACGGTATCGATCAGATTGCCTTCGTTGTGGAGGATCTCGAGGCAACCGTGGAGAGCTACCGGCGAACCTTCGGGATCGGCGGATGGGTGTTCCATACGTACGCGGCGCCGCTTCTCTCCTACATGACATACCACGGCCACCCGGCTGAATATTCGATGCGCCTCGCGCTGTCCTATTTCGGGCCGAACCGTGTTGAGCTCATCGAGCCCCTCGAGGGCCCGAGCGTCTATCACGACTTCGTGGAGAAGCACGGCTACGGCGTGCAACACTTCGGGATTGTCGTACCCGGCATGGAACGGGCGCTCTCGGAAGCCCGTGCCGCGGGGATTGACGTTCTCATGGAAGGAGCCGGTTTCGGTCTCGACGGAGACGGCCACTTCGCCTACCTCGACACCGAGGATGCCTTCGGCGTGACCTACGAGCTCATCGAGCGGCCCGCGCGCCGTGTCGAGCCGGAGAAGACCTACCCCGGGTAGAGGGCAATCGCACCCGACCACCCACCCGCCACCGCGCCCACGGTCGCCGCCCCCGGCGTCCGCCGACAGCTCGCTACTCGAACAACCGCTCAATCTCCGCAGCGTACTTCTCGCGGATGACGTGGCGCTTCACTTCCTGCTTTGCCGAGAGCTCCCGTCCGATCTCGAACTGATCGGCGACGAGCAACACGCGGAAGATTTGCTCGAAGCCGCGGAACCCGTGCTTTGCGCTCACGAGATCGCCGACTTCGGCCTCGATGATGCTGCGGGCCTCGGCGCGGCGGATGAGCGCGGCGAGGTCGTCGGCCGCCTCGGGGGCGGCGGACGCGGCGCCGCCGGCAACCACGGTATGGCTGCCGGCGTGGCGGCCGGCGCGCTGTTCTGCGTGCTCGCGGAGGGCCTCGCGGAGGGCCTCCTCGTTCGGCACGATGAGGGCGGCGAGGAACTTCTGATCCTGTCCGAGGACGACGGCCTGGTCGATGAGCTCGCTCTCCCTGAGCTTCTGCTCGATGGGCAGAGGCTCGATGTTCTCGCCGCCGCGGAGCACGATGGTGTCTTTCGCGCGGCCGGTGATCTTGAGCTCGCCGCTGTGGGTGAGCATGCCGAGATCCCCGGTGTCGAGCCACCCGTCGGAGGAGAGGACCTCCGCGGTCTGCTCGGGTGCGTTGTAGTAGCCGCTCATCACCTGCGGGCCCCTCACGAAGACCACACCCTGCTCGCCCGGCGGGAGGACGCGGCCGTTCTCGTCACGGATCTCGCACTGCGTTTCCGCGATCATCTGTCCCACGGTGCCGGGGACGGGCCTGTGCTGTGTTCGAACGGCGAGAACCGGGGCGGTCTCCGTCAGCCCGTAGCCTTCGAGAAGGAGAATCCCGGCGGCGCCGAAGAACTGATCGACCGCGGAGGGGAGCGCGCCGCCGCCGCTGATGCCGGCGACGAAACGACCGCCGAGCCGCGCTTTGATCTTTCCAAAGACCAGGGCGGAGCCGAGTGCGGCAAGGGGCTTTAGAAGCAGCCAGGGGAGGATGCCGACCACGGCGTCGAGTGTTCGCGATCTCGGCTTGAAGTCGGGAACCCGGCCGCGGACCAGATCGTCTGCGTGCTTGTGGGCTCCGCCCACCGCCGTGAAGAAGCGGAACAGCGCCCACTTGACCCCGCCCTCCGCGCGCACCTTCTTGACGATGCCTGAGCGCACCGATTCCCAAATGCGCGGCACCGATCCCATCCAGTGCGGCCGCACCGCGGCGAAGTCCGCGAGCATGATCTTTCCGACCGGCTTCGAGTAGGCGAGGGCGGAGGCGCTTCCGAGGGCAAGGTACTGCATGATGCGCTCGAAGCTGTGCCACACCGGCAGGACCGCGAGCCAGATGTCGCCGGGGTTGATATCGATGACGTCGGGAATACAGCCCACCTGATGCAGGAAGTTGTGGTGCGAGAGCACGACGCCTTTCGGCGTGCCGGTGGTGCCCGAGGTGAAGATGATGGTTGCCGTGTCGTCCGCTTTCCCTTTCGCGATTTCCGTTTCCACGGCCTCCGCCCCGGAGGCTGCCACCTCGGCGCGGCCGGATTCGCTCACCTCCGCGTATCGCATCACCCGTACCCGCTCGAGCGCGGCCCGTGCCCCCGACTCGAGGACCTGCGGGTCGTAGTGGGGGTCGAGCACGATGATCGTCTTCACCGCCGGTAGCTCCCCGAGGACACCGGCGAGCTTCGCAAGCTGCACGGCGTTCTCGACGATGACCAGACGGCAGCCTGAGAAATCGAGGATGTAGCGGAGCTCCCCCGGCATACTGTCGTTGCCGCGGGGGACGTCGGCGGCGCCGAGGGAGAGGATCGCCAGATCACAGGCGAGCCACTCGGCCCGGTTCTCCGAGATGAGGCCGACGTGATCGCCGCGGGCGACGCCGAGGGTCTGCAACCCGCGGGCGACGGCGAGCACCTCATCGTAGAGCTCGGAGTAGGAGCGGGGGTGGAACGTGCCCTCATCATCCTTTATGTACTGCGCGGGTGTGACCGGATAGTCCGATGTGATTTGCTGCAGGAGTTGGGGGATCGTCCGTTTCATTATAGTGCCTCGTGGGTGGGTGATTCTCTCGGCCGCCGACCGATTGTGACGATCTCAGGATAAACCCGCTTCGGCAATCATACAATAGAAAAATGTGCGGGGCGCAGCCCGGGGCGCCCGCATCCAATGCCGCCCGCATCCATCGCCGCCTACATCCACTCCGACTCGACCGCCACCTTCGGCCGGTGGGTTTCCGCCTCCACGACCGACCTGTCGATGACCGAGAGCGTGCGCCACGCCCCGTAGCGGTAGCGGAGAAAGATCGTCACACCGAGCACCATCACGAACCCGATGAAGTACAGCCACATCGCCACCGGTGGGATGCCGATTACGCGTATCAGCACCACCGCGCCGACGGCGGCAAGCCAGTGGGTGAGCACCGATATGAGCATCACCGCGCGGGTGTCGCCCGCCCCGCGAAGGGCGCCTGAGAACACGAGCTGGGTGATGTCCGCGAGGGTGTAGACCGCGGCAAGGCGCACCATGGTCTCGGCGAGCAGCAGAAGCGGCTCGTCCTCCGGGCCCATGCCGCCAGCGAAGACCCGAACGAGTATCGGCGCCCCGAACACGAAGAGCGCCATCATGACGGCCGCATAGGAGTACCCTGCCCGCAGGGCGAGCATCGCCGCACGGTGGGCCCCCTCCGGTCGTCCGGCGCCCATCTGCTGGCCGACCATCGCCGTGACCGCAACGCCGAGCCCGATCATGGGGATGAAGGCAACCATATCGTAGTTGAAGGCGATCGTGACCGCCGCGGCGACGTCCTCTCCCATCGAGTGCATGAGCTGCACGAAGACGTTAAAGGCAAAGACGTTGAGAAAAAGCTCAACGCCCACCGGCGAGCCGTAGCGCAGGAGGCGAAACATCAGGTCTTTGCGTGGCCGTATCCCGGCGCGGGTGCCGAACTCGCGGAAGATCGGGTGGGCGAGATAGCTCGCAAGGAGAATGAGGAAGATGACGGCGCTTCCCACCACGGTGGCAATCGCCGCGCCGGCCATCCCGAGGGCGGGAACACCGAGCTTTCCGAAGATGAGCACGTAGTTCAGCGGCACGTTTACCAGCATGCCGAAGATGTTGGCGGCCATCACCACGCGGGTCTTTCCGATGCCGAGGAAGAACCCCGCGAGGGTCTGACGCAGCAGAAGAAAGACCGCCCCGAGCATCATGATGCGGAAGTAGGTGTATTCGAGCTCGATCTGCTGCTCGGTGTGACCCGCGAGGATGAACAGTTGTTCCACCGCCGGAATGAGCGCGAGCAGCGCCGGGACGAGCAGGATAGAGAGGTAGATGCCCTGGGCGACGCTCTGCACGCAGCGGTCGCGGCGGCCCGCGCCCCAGTACTGCGCGACGAGGGCGTTGGTGTATCCGACCATGCCGGCGAAGAGCGCGCTGAAAACGAAGGCTGAGAGGCCTCCGCTCATCGACGCGGCGATGTGCACTTTGCCGAGCCAGGAGAGGAAGAGGCGATCGACGAACCGCATGATGGTTTCGGAGGCCTGACTCAGCACCATCGGTACCGCGATGGCGACGAGCCGCCTCAGCGTGGGAGGAGGAACCTGCTCTTGATGCATGGGGCGACTATACGGAAAAAAATCTGCTTGTGCACCCAGCCCCGGCTCGTCATACTGAAGCGTGTGGGACAGAGAATTATTGATTTTTCAGATCATATGTCGCCGGACTACCGCGAGTATCTGGAGTCAGTCTGCGATGAGCTCGAGCAGATTGCCATCGAGATCGACGGCTACGCGTTTAATCTGGCCGTAAAGAAGGCCTGGCGTAACTGGGACACCGAACAGCGCGAGGGAGCGGAGTTTGCCGTGGACTCGAAGATGCTCCTCGAATGCCCCGATGAACGTGTGCGGACTCTCGCCGAGCTCTCAATCCGCGTCCGCGAAACCCTCGAAGCGCTCGACTGATTGTGGGCCGCCGCTGTCCGCAGGGCGGGATCGGGTGGCGGGGGCCCTCAGTCGGAGATGAGCGGCACGAACGCGGCAAGCGTCATGCGCTCCACCGCCACGAGCTCTTCCCCTCTCTTCTCGTAGATGATGATCTGTTCACGGCCGCCGGGGCCGAGCGGGATGACCATGCGTCCGCCCTCGGCAAGCTGCTCGGCAAGTGCCGGGGGGACCTCGGGCGCAGCCGCGGAAACGACGATCCCGTCGAACGGCGCCTCCTCGGGCACCCCCTTCGTGCCGTCTCCCGTGATCACGCGTACGTTCTCGTAGCCCCCCGCCGCGAGGTTCGTATGCGCCTGCCGCGCGAGCTCCGGATGGCGCTCGACCGAGACGACCTTCGCGCAAATGGAGGCAAGTAACGCCGTCTGGTAGCCGAAGCCGGTGCCGAGCTCGAGCGCCGAGTCCTCGGGCGCGAGCTCGAGCGCATCTATCATCTGTACCACAAGGGAGGGCTGACTGGTGGTCTGCCCCTCGCCGATACTCACCGGCGCGTCCTGGTAGGCCACCCGATCGGAGAGGCCCGGCGGTACGAAATCCCTCCGGTCAACTCGCTCGACGGCCTCATCAAGTCGCCTATTCGAGATGCCCATCGCTCTGATGATTTTCACCAGGCGCTCGCGTTCGCTGCTGTGCATAGCAGTTAAAAGATGGCGCCGGAGGGCTGCGGGGATCAAGTGCTCGGCGGGAAGGGCTTGTCGAGCTGTGTGATTGGTGGTATTATGAACTATCGTGCAAAACTAGGAATATAGAACCGTGTTGGTACTGATGCAGAGAACTCGATCCAGGGCAGGTACTTACGCACAGCAACGTGTGCGCGAGAGCGTCGGAGACGGCCGATTGGGCGTAGCTCGCCTCGGCGCAATGATTCAGCCTCACTGTACCAACACGCTTCTTGATACCTCACATGGCCCGACCTGAGAAGCGGCGGTTCGTCGTCGGCCCACCCCGCGCCGGCCTCTTCAAACCCGCCGGGGTACCGGCGCGGGAGCTCGAGGAAGTCTCTCTGACCCTCGACGGCTATGAGGCGATTCGCCTGGTAGACCTCGAAGGCATGGACCACAGCGCCGCCGCCGAGGAGCTCCGTGTTTCGCGGCCGACGCTCACGCGCATCCTTGCGCGCGCGAGACGTACAGTGGCCGAGGCGCTCGCCGGCGGGAAGGCACTCGCCATCGAGGGTGGCGCGGTGACTCACGAGCGTCCCGCGGGGCGCCCACGGTGCGAGGGTCCGGGACCTGGTGGTCGTGGACGCGCGCCCGGGGGAGCAGGCCCCCGGGGTGCCGGCCCCGGCCCGCATCGGGGCGGCGCCGGGCCTCGCGGCGGCGGCCGGCACCGCGGCGGTCCGGGCGCTCACGGCGATGGCCGCGGTCCCGGCGGCTCCGGGCACGGCCCCGGAGGCGCGAAGGAGGAATCATGAAGGTAGTGGTATCAGCTGAAGGTAGAGAGCTCGACAGTCGGGTGGACAAGCGGTTCGGCCGCGCGGCCTATCTGCTTGTCGTGGATACCGACACGCTCGAGCTCGAGGTAATCGACAACGCACCCAGCACGGCTGCGGCGCAGGGCGCGGGAATCCAGGCGGCCAGCGCGATTGCGGCGACCCCGAGCCATGCACTTATCTCGGGGAACGTGGGCCCGAAGGCCTTTGCCACGCTGGAGAAGGCCGGCATCCCGGTCTACCGCTGTGGCGATGTCTCGGTTCGGCAGGCTGTCGCCGCATTCTCCCGGGGCGAGCTCGAGCAGCAGCGCGGCGCGAGCGTGAAAGGACACTGGTAATGCGCACCGCCCTCGACTGTGTCCCCTGTTTCATCCGGCAGGCGCTGGACTCGGTACGCTTTGTGAGCGGGAATCCGGAGTTCCACGAACACATCCTCAAACGTGTGCTCGTCGAGCTCTCGGAGATCGACTACTCGGTCACGCCTCCGGAGGTGGGTGGCCGGGTGCATCGCCTGGTACGGCAGCTTGCCAACTCCGGCGATCCGTACGCAGACATCAAGCGCAGCTTCACAGAGCGTGCCCGTGCCGTCCTGCCCGAGTTGCGAGAGCGGGTCCGCGCCAGTGATGATCCCTTCGTGGCGGCGCTGCGGCTTGCTGGAGCGGGGAACATCATCGACCTCGCGCCGAACGGCGCACTGCGAAGCGAGGACGTGGATGCGGCAATTGAGCGGGCCTATGGGGTGCCGGTGGACGACCGGGCGGTTGAGTCCCTGCGGACGGCCTGTGGTCGGGCGGATTCCATCCTGTATCTTGCCGACAATGCCGGCGAGCTCGTCTTCGATCGCCTGTTGCTCGAGCAGCTTCCCGCCGGCCGCGTTCAGGTCGCCGTGAAGGGCGGGGCCGTCATAAATGACGCGACCCGTGAGGACGCGGAGCAGGCCGGTATCGCGGATCTTGCAGAGATCATCGACACGGGTGCCGATACGCCCGGTCTGGTGCTTGCCGGGGCGAGCGAGGAGTTTCGTGCCGTCTTCGAGGCGGCTGACGTTGTGATTGCAAAGGGACAGGGGAACTACGAGGCGCTGAGCACCGCGCCCCGCGAGGTGTTCTTCCTGTTGATCGTAAAGTGCGATGTGGTTGCCGAGGACATCGGCACGCACACCGGAACATTGTACGTGGGACATCGAGTCCCCGAGGAGGTTTCATATGCCGGGTGGAGATAGACGAGGACCCGAGGGCTTCGGGCCCATGAGCGGACGCGGATACGGATACTGCGCAGGCTACGACGCGCCGGGATACGCGGCTCCTGCTCCCGGAAGGGGCATGGGGCGCGGCGGTTGCGGTCGCGCATGGGGCTACGGCGGCGGTTACGGACCCGGCTACGGCCGGGGCATGGCCTGGCGTCGCGGATGGGGCTACGGCGCGTACGCCGGACCGGGCCCGTGGGGCGCCGGCCCGTGGGCGCCGGGCGCCGGGGACGCAGGGTTCCAGCCCCCGCAGCCGACTCGTGAACAGGAGCTCGATGCGCTCCGGCGTCAGGCCGAGTACTTCGAGCGTGGCCTCGATCAGGTGAAGTCGCGCATCGACGAGCTCGAGAAGCGAGCCGACGAGGAATGACCACCGTCGCGGTGGCCAGCGGAAAAGGCGGCACCGGAAAGACGACCGTCTCGACGAACCTTGCCGAGACGGCCGCCGCATCCGGAATGCGTGTTCATCTCCTCGACACCGACGTCGAGGAACCCAATTGCCACATCTTCGTATCACCCAGAATCGCGTCTCGCCAAGAGATCACCGTGCAGGTACCCGCCGTCGATGAATCGAAGTGCATCGGCTGCGGCGCCTGTGCGGACATCTGTCAGTACTCGGCCATCGCGATGGCCGGAAGCGTACCCATCATCTTTCCCGACCTCTGCCACTCCTGCACCGGCTGCTGGCTGGTCTGTCCGACCGGCGCGATAACGCCGACCGACCGGGCGGTGGGAAGCCTGGAGGGCGGCCGGGGCGGGTGCCATGCGACCGCCGGCTTCGCCTTCACCCAGGGCAGCCTCAATGTCGGCGAGTCGGTGAGCTCGCCCGTCATACATGCGGTGAAGGCCGCTGCAGGCGAGGCCGAGCTCACGCTCATCGATGCACCGCCGGGCACGGCCTGTCCGGTGGTCGAGGCAACCGCTGACGCGGACTACATCATCCTCGTGACCGAACCTACGCCGTTCGGGCTCAATGACCTCGAGCTTGCGGTGGAGATGGTCCGCAAGCTCGGCATTCCGTTCGGCGTCGTGATAAACCGCTCGGACGTGGGAAACGCCGGGGTGCGTGACTACTGCCGCCGGGAGAGCATAGATGTGCTCACAGAGATAGAGGACGATCGCAGAGTGGCCGAGGCCTACTCCCGCGGTGAGCTTGCTGTGGCTGCCGTGCCGGAGTTCCGCGCCCGCTACGAAGAGCTTTTGTCCGAAGTGCTCCGTCGCGCGGGCGGGGGAGTTGATACGTGAAAGAGCTCGTCGTACTCAGCGGAAAAGGTGGCACGGGGAAGACGAGCGTCGTCTCCTCCTTCGCGGCGCTGTCGGATGGTGCTGTCTTTGCCGACTGCGATGTCGACGCAGCCGACCTGCACATCATCCTCGAGCCTGCGATTCGGGATGAAGGCGTCTTCTCGGGCGGAAAGCTCGCATCGGTGCGCGCGGCCGAGTGCACCGGCTGCGGGCTCTGCACCGATCTTTGCGCATTCGGCGCGATCTCGCAAACAGGCCCGGCCCCAACCGCGGTTGTCGATCCGCTTGCCTGCGAGGGATGCGGCGTCTGCGCGCACTTCTGCCCCGTCGGTGCGATCGACTTCGCGCCCGTAGAGAATGGGCGATGGTATGTCTCCGACACCCGCTTCGGGCCGCTCGCCCACGCGAAGCTTGGCATTGCCGAGGAGAACTCGGGAAAGCTCGCCGCCCTCGTCCGGGAAAAGGCCCGGGCGCTCGCCCGCGAGCGGGGGCGCGAGACCATGATCACCGACGGCCCGCCGGGCGTCGGCTGCCCCGTCATCTCCTCGGTTACCGGGGCCGACCTCATCCTCGTTGTCACAGAGCCCACGCGCTCGGGCCTCCATGACCTCGACCGTGTGCTCGACCTTGCTGCGCACTTCGACATCCCCGCGCTCGTGGCCGTAAACAAGGCCGACCTCAACTCCGAGCTCGCTGCGGAGATCGAGCGACTCGCCGGCGAGGATCGCCTTGTCGGGCGTATTCCCTACGACCGCGCGGTTACCGACGCGCAGGTCGAGAAGAAAGCGGTCGTTGAGTTCAATGCGGCAGGGGACGACGCACCGGGGCGCGACGCACCGGAGGGTGCAACATCGGCGGCCGCAGAGATCCGCCGGCTCTGGGAGGTCGTGGCCGCGCGGCTTGATGCGTCGTAAGGGGCGTCACCAGATCGCGCACGTGCTGTTGGTGTGGATGGTTTCGCCGCAAGCAGGCTTCAACAACGCTTCGGATCGTAGTAATGTGTAATGAGAGCATATGAGGTGGATTCCGGCGCGCAAACTACGCTCGCAGCTCTTGAGCACCTCGACGAGTTGCAGGTCAAGTGGGGTCAAGTAGCCGCTCGCGTTCCCACGGTGATGCTTCGTACTCTCTCCGGAGAGCGGAACGCGGCGGGAGCGAACGGGTTCTCCGATGTGCGCCCGCTGGTTCTCGATTTCGCATCCTCCGTTGCACGGCATCTTGGTCTGGAAACCGGCAGACAGGTTTTCGTGGGGAGGGACGTGGAAGGCATGATGGACAATTTCGAAGGGTATATGAGCACTTCGAAATACGCCCGAATGGTGAAGTGCTCCCCGACATGGCTCTCAGGGACATCCGCGGCCTCCTGGAAACGGGATCCTCGTCCGGCAATGCCGCCGGCGGGCGGAGTACCAGTTATCGGTTGATTTAGCGTACTATTCATCGCACTATTTACGCGAGGCAAATGATGAGCAATGTCGTGTCCGCGAACGAATTGAAGACAAAGGGCGTTTCTCGACTGGACGAGATAACCGCATCCGATGATGAAGCGATCATCTCGGTACGTGGAAGAGTCTGTAGAAGAGCACATACGACGGATCGCGAATGCTCCTTGAGCAGAACCCGGCGCACCCGTCACTCGGATTACACAAGCTTTCCGGAAAGCTCGACGGGCTCTACAGTGTATCGATAAACCGAAGCTACAGAATCAGCCTCGAGTTCACGATCGACGGCGACACCATAATCCCCGTCGATGTCGGCACGCACGATGAGATCTACGGTTGACAGCGGCTTTGAACATGTTACACTTTAAAGTGTAACCAAGGAGCCGCTGAGTGAAGGCAACGACCAAAGACCTGCGTTTGCACACGAAAAGTGTCCTTGCGGCGATTGATCGTGGTGAGGACGTGCTTATCACCTATCATGGGGAGCCCCGAGCGCGTCTGATTCCAATCGAGAGCGTGGCCGAGGAGTCGCTGCCGTACGGCAGCAACCCGGCGTTCGGGATGTGGAAGGACCGGGCCGCCGAACGCTCCGTGGAGGAAGAGGTTCGAGCGCTGAGGCAACGGCGGGACGTTCCGGATGCTCGTTGACACCGACGTCCTCGTCTGGAACCTCCGGGGAAACGAGCGGGCGCGGGATCGGTTGGATTCGATGTCCGGCTTTCTGGTATCGGTCGTGACCTACATGGAACTCGCGCAGGGCGTCCGGAATGCCGCGGAGCTACGCACGCTCCGGCGGGCACTGCGCTACTGGAACGCCGAAATCCTGCATCTCTCCGAGGATGTCTCAGCCCGCGCAAGCTACTTCGTGGAAACCTGCGCACTCAGTCACAATCTACAGCTGGCGGACGCGCTCATTGCCGCGAGTGCTCTCTCCACCGGTCACACGCTGCTCACGGCAAACGACCGCCACTACGGGTTCATCGACGGAGTGGATATTGAGGTATTCAAGCCTTGAATGCGATCATTTCTCCGACTTTCGGCCGCCGCTCTTCAAGCAACGCTTCCAAAATCGCCGTAGCCTGTAGTAGATTAACCACTGTGGAGGACGGCGCATGTCGCTCAGCACCGACGATCTGAAACAGGTTGTCGACTACCTCAAGGCCCATCCGGGGGAGTGGCTTCCCTCACACGTCTTCGACCTCGCGGATCGGATCTCCAACGTGCAATCCGAGCTCAAGATCCAGCGCGAGGTCATGATCGAGCGTTTCGACGCCATGGATCGCCGCTTCGAGGCGATGCAGGAGCAGATGGACGTTCGGTTCACTGCGATGCAGAAGCAGATTGATGCGCGTTTCGACGCTTCGGACCGCCGCTTCGAGACGATGCAGAAGCAAATGGACGAGCGGTTCACCGCGCTGCAGAAGCAAATGGATGTGCGCTTCGACCAGGTCGACAAACGCTTCGAACAGCAGGGCCGCCACACGAACCGCTGGATGACCGCGATGATGGCGCTCATCGCGCTGATCGGGGTTGCGATGACGGTGACGAACGTCATCGGGTGACCACGGGCCGGTGGCGGCCGGCGCACCTGCGTCCGATGTCCGGCCGCCGCTACCCGACCGGCGCGGCGCGGGCCCCGGCGTTCCGGCGCCCGGCGGTGCCGGCAACCGGCGCGGTGCCACCGCCACCACACGACGGCATCACCCGCCCCTACCTCCCCACAACGCGCTTCAGCTCCGCCTCATCCGGTTCCACCGCGACGCCGCCGTCCCCGCGGACGATGGGCATGCGCAGCAGGCCGGGATCCTCGAGGAGCTCCTCCCGCGCGTTAAAATCCATGTACTGCATTCCCCGCTTCGTGTAGGCCTTCGACTCGGTGTCGATGAGGGCCTCGTGTCCGCCGGCGGCTTCGGCGATGCGGTCGAGCTCTCCGGCACTCAAGCCGCGCTGGGTGAGGTCCACGAACTGAAACTCGATCCCGCGCTCCTTGAGGTAGCGCTCTGCCTTCTGCGTGGCTTTCGACTTCTTCGTCCCGATGAGCTGGATAGTCATGCCGCAGATGATAGCGCGGGGCGGGCGGGTGCGTCGATGCGGGCTGCGCATGCACATCAACCATTGCCACGCAGCCGGAATCCGACGAAAATCATGCCGGGGTCCCTGTGATGCAGGCGGAAGCATACTACATCATCTTCTCATTCTTTTCCGCCCTTATGGCGGGGCTTACGGCCCTGCTTGCGCTCTCAAGGGAGGCCCGGGCGGGGCGGAGATCGCTGGTGTTCTGTCTGCTTGCGAGCGGCTGGTGGGCGTTCTTCGAGGGGCTGATCTTTCTCGGCGGCGGGCTGGAGACCAACGTGCTTCTGACCCGCATCCAGTATTTCGGCATCGTCGCCGCACCGCCTCTCATCTTTTACTACATCATCGACTACCTCGGCTATCTCAAGGTTCGTCGTCGCCGCACCGCCCTCATACTTGCGGTCGTGCCGGCGCTGACCCTGGTGCTCGTTTTCACCAACGATGCCCATCACCTGATGTGGCGGGAGATGCGACTCGTGGAGATGGGAGGTGTGGCCGGCCTCGAGGTGGTCCACGGACCGTTTTTCTGGGCCTACACCATCTACAACTACCTGCTTCTCGCCACCGGCGGCGTGCTGGTGTTGCGGGCATTCCTCAGGACACACGCGATCTTTCGCTGGCAGTTTGCCGTCATCCTGCTCGCGCTGCTCCTGCCGGTGGCGGGGAACGCGCTGTACCTCTTCGACATCATCACCGAAAAACCCTTTGATTTCACGCCGATTTCCTTCTCGGCGGCCACGCTGGTGATTGCCGCGGGGTTCTTCTATTTCAAGCTGCAGGATCTCCTCCCGATCGCCAAGGAGCGGATCTTCACGAGTATCCCGGACGGGATCATGGTGCTTGATGATCGCGACCGCATCATCTACGCCAACAGGGCGCTCGCTCTGCCCCTCGGGAATCCGGGCCGGTACTACGGGAAGCCCGCGGCGACGCTGTATCCCACGTTTCCGCGGCTCGACCGGGTGCTCGGGGCGGGGTCCGGCGAGGCCGGCATAACGGTGAGCGATGCGCCGGGGGAGAAGGAGTTCGATGTCCGCATCTCCGAACTGCACGATCGCCGCGGTAAGTTCATGGGCAGACTCCTGCTCTTTCGGGACATCACGGAGCGCATGAGGCTCGAGAGCGAGCTGCGTCGCATCGCCACAACCGACGAGCTCACGGGTCTTCTCAACCGGAGGGAGTTTCTCGAACGGGCCGGGCGGGAGTTCCTGCGCAGCCTTCGCTATGACGATCCCATCTCGGTGCTGCTGTTCGATGTAGACAGGTTCAAAGATATAAATGACGGGTTCGGCCACGCCGCCGGTGACGAGGCGCTGCGCCGACTCGCCCGCGCGGGGGAGGAGTGCGTGCGCGCAACCGACATCTTCGGCCGCCTCGGCGGCGACGAGTTTGCCGTGCTGCTGCTCGAAACGGGCATTGCCGATGCGGTGGGGCTTGCCGAGCGGCTTCGGAGCACCCTAAGCGATATCGTAGTCAATACCGACCGCCGTGCGGTACGCTTCACGGTGAGCATCGGGGTCGCGAGTCGTGACGGCGAGACCACGCTCGATGAGCTCATGAGCCGTGCCGACCGCAGCCTCTACCGGGCAAAGCGTGCAGGGCGCAACCGGGTCGATGCAACCTGACAACGGCGGCCCGCTTCGCGGTGCACACCCATCTCGCTATCCCGACTCCGGGGTGGTGTCCTCATTCTGGTATAGAAACCGTTTGATTTTGCGCGTCGGCGTACGCTCGAAGTCCTCGATCTGCAGGACCATGCGGGCGAGGCGGGAAAAGTGGTTGAGGCGCGCATTTACCGAGCGGCGCAGATCCTCGAGGACCTGTGTACCCGACTCGGCAATTGTCCGGGTGTCGAGCTCGGAGGCGAGGGTGCCGAGCTGCTCGGCGAGTGCGTCGATATTCAGCCGCACCCGGGCAATGAGCCTTCCGCCCTCGGAGAGTACCAGGGAGTCCTCCACGAGCGGCTCGGACTCGATCGTCGCCTCGATCTCCTCGGGGTAGATGTTCTCCCCGCTCGGGCCCACGATGAGGGTCTTGATGCGGCCCTGCACGTATACGTACCCGTCGGCGTCCATCGTCCCGAGATCTCCGGTACGAAACCACCCGTCGTCGGTGAAGGCCTCCGCGGTCGCCTCGGGGTTGCGGAAGTAGCCGAGCATCACGTTGGGCCCGCGCGCCTGTATTTCGCCGACCGATGAGGTGTCCGCGCCGGCAGGTTCATCGGCGATGCGCAGCTCCACGCCGGATACCGCAACCCCGGTGGAGCGATAGCGGGTCTCGAAGGGCGCGGTTCCGGTCAACAACGGGGCGGTCTCGGTGAGGCCGTAGCCGATGGTGTAGGGAAACCGCGCGTCGCGGAGGAAGCGCTCGGTGTCGGGGGCGAGGGGCGCCCCGCCGATGCCGAAGACGTCGAGTCTGCCCCCGAACGCGCGCTTGAGCCTGGCCCCGGCAAGGTAGTGCAGGAGCTTTCGAAGCGGCGGGAACCGGCGCAGCGCAGGCGGAAGCTTTTCGAGTTTCGGCGCGACGCGGGAGCGATGCACCTTTTCGATGATGAGGGGCACCACGAGCATGATGGTCGGTCGGAGCTTTTCGAGGGCCGGCAGCAGACGCGAGGGCGTCGGCGGGCCGTCGAGATAGGTAACGCTCGCGCCGCTGAGCAGCGGCACGAGAAAGCCGATGGTGCACTCGTAGGTGTGGGCGAGAGGCAGCACCGAGAGCAGCACGTCGTCTTCATCCACATCGAAGATCTCCTGCACTGCCTGGGCATTGGTGATGAGATTCCGGTGCGAAAGCATGACCCCTTTGGGCTTGCCGGTCGTGCCGGAGGTATAGATGAGCGCCGCGAGGGTGTCCGGCCCGATCTCGGCAGCCGCGGCCTCGGCAGCCGCGGGCGCGTCATCAGCCGGGGCGGGAAGCGTGCGGACGATACCGCAGTCGACGACCGGGCTCGCGGTCCAGCCCTCGGTGAGCCCGCCGGCCTTCTCGCTCGTGACCACGAGCTTCGGCTCGGCGTGGGAGAGGATGCCCCGCACTTCGTCGGGGCTGAAGTCGGTGAGGATCGGCAGAATGACCGCCCCGGCGGCCGTGACGCCGAGGTACCACAGCCCCCACTCGGGCCGGTTCTCGGCGATGAGCGCGACGCGATCGCCGACGCCCACGCCCCGCTCGCGCAGGTATGCGGCGACCGCGAGGGCGCGGCGTCGCATCTCGCCGTAGCTCACGCAGGCGCCGTCGGCTTCGCATAGCGCCGGGTGCTCTTCATGGCGTCCGCTCACACGGTGGACGAGATCGTGGAGTGTCATGACGGTGGCATCACGCATCGAGGGTTTCCTTTCTACCTTCGCCCGGCCTGTGCCGAGCTTAGCACGAAATCGGCCTCCGATGCACGCGGAGATTGTTGCGCTGCAGGCGGCCGGCGGACTACACTTCGCGGGTAATGGAGTCCATCCCCACACCCGTCGAGATGATGCTCGCCCGCCTCGTGCGCGCCCTTGCGTCGGCGCTGCTCCGGCCCGGCGCGATGCTCGTCGTGCTGCTCGCGGTGTGGGCGCCACCTCCCGCGGGGGCACAGGACGGCGACGCAGACCGCCCGACGATCGCCCTCGTACTTTCCGGTGGCGGTGCGAAAGGCGCCGCCCACGTAGGCGTCATCGAGATTCTGGAAGATTTGCGGGTGCCCGTCGACATGGTGGTCGGCACGAGCATGGGCGCCATCGTCGGCGGCATGTACGCGGCCGGATACTCGCCGGAAGACATGGCCCGTATGCTCGAGGAGACCGACTGGCGCTCCATTTTCAACGACCGACCCTCCCTTCCCGAGCAGAGCTACCGTCAGAAAGAGGCGCAGGAGGAGTTCGGCTATCTCGAGGTAGGTCTCGGCGCCGACGGATTCGAGTTTCCCTCGGGCTTCATAACCGGGCAGAGACTCGGGTTCAGGCTGAAGTCCCTCCTGCTGCACACCGCCGACATCAATGATTTCGACGAGCTCTACGTGCCCTTTCGCGCGGTTGCGGCGGATCTTCGAACGGGAGAGGCGGTCGTACTGAAGGAGGGAAGCCTGGTGGAGGCGATGCGGGCGAGCATGTCGGTGCCCGGCGTCTTTGCCCCGATCGAGACCGAGGAGGGCCTGCTCGTGGACGGGGGAGTGATTAACAACTTCCCCGTGAACGTCGCCCGCGAGCTCGGTGCCGATGTGGTGATTGCCGTACTCGCATCGAGCCGCGAGGAAACGGACGCCGGCCCGCGTGACGATATCCCCTCGGTGCTGGATGTCTCGTTTCAGGTGATCGACCTCGTCACCCGAAAGAACGTCGAAGCGCAATACGCCCTTCTCGATGAGGACACTGTGTTCATCGAGGTCGATACCTCCCCCTATACCGCGGCAAGCTTCACCCGCAGCGCGGAGATCGTCGCCAGGGGAGAAGCTGCCGCGCGTGCGGCCGTGGACGAGCTCGTCCGCCACCGCGTCTCGCAGGACGAATACGCCCGGTTCCTTGCCGATCAACGCTACGTCGGGGGCATCCCTCGCGTCAGGGTGGATCGTATCGAGATCCGATCGTCCGAACGGGTTGCTCCCGAACGCATTCGGGCCCGCATGCGAACCGAGGAGGGCGATCTCCTCGACCTCGAGGTGCTCGAGCGTGATATCGAGCGCATCTACGGCCTCGGCTACTTTCGCACCGTGGACTTCGACCTGCGCGCCGAGGGCGGGGAGACGGTGCTCGCCGTTATCGCCGACGACAAACCATGGGGCCCGAACTATCTGCGCTTCGGGCTCAACCTCCGCGAGGACTTCATGGGGGGAGGCTCGTACTCGGCCGGCGCGCAGTACGCGATGACCCAGCTCAATCCGCGCGGCGGTGAGTTCCGCCTCTCGGCGCAGATCGGGAGAACGCTCGGTATCGTGACCGACTTTCATCAGCCCCTCGACAGGCGCAATCGATTCTTCATCGAGCCCTCTGTGGCCGCGCAACAGAGCGTTTCCGATGTGTACGAGGAGGGGCGCCGCACCGCGCAGTACCAGGTGCGGCTGGCGGACGGTGTGACCTACCTCGGCGCCAATCTCGGCACCCGCGTGGAGGCGCGGCTCGGTCTCGGCGCGACCTACGGAACCGCCGGTCCTCTCATAGGCGGGGAGGAGCTCGAGGACGACGACTTCCGGCAGGTCGGGCATCGCGGCGCACTCGGCTACGACAGCCTCGACAGTGCGAGCTTCCCGCGGCACGGGTGGAACGTCTCACTCTCGTGGCTGGTGAATCGAAAAGCGATAGGGTCGGATCTCAACACCGAGCAGGTGAATCTGCTCGCGTTCAACGCCGTCTCCCACCGCCGGCATACCCTGCTTCTCTCGACTCAGGCAAACGGGACCTGGGCGGACGAGCTCGTGTTCCCCTTCGGGCCATCCCTCGGGGGCTTTCTGCGATTTACCGGCTACCGCCCCGGAGAGCTCACCGGGCAATACCTCGCCCAGGGCGGTGCCTACTACTACTATCAGCTCTTCGACATCCCCGCCGCTCTCGGGCGCTCGGTCTATATCGGGGCCGGGTTGGAAACCGGTTCGGTGTGGAACGACCTCGCAGCCGCCGTTCCGGGCGATCTGCTTTTCGGCGGCACCGCCTACGTGGGCGTCGACACCAATGTCGGTCCCCTGTACATCGCCTACGGTATCGCCCAGGGCTCGCCGAGGCGGGGTAACTTCTATCTGATCCTCGGTCGCCCCTTCTGAAGTTTTTCGTCCGATCTGTTGACACGTTTCGCGGCGAAGCATTACTATGCAGCTCGTCATGCGAAACGTGAATCTGCATGCGACCGCAATTTCTCTTTCCTGGTGGTGGCTCCGGTAGGGGCCGCGCAGGAAAGCTGTGCCGCGGGCCCCCGAGCATCATCGAGGGCCATGCGGGATTGATATACATGCCGCGTAGGCTCTCGCCTGCGCGGCTTTTTTTTGCCGGCGGGAATCGCTCGGGGGCCATGAAGGAGGTTTCATGGCACGCACCGACACGATCATCAAGATTCTCCCCGGCGAGCGCTTTACCCCCTACGCGCTTGCACGAAAGCTGGGCGCACTGGCGCTCCTCGAGTCCTCATCGTTCCAGAAGGGGCGCGAGCGCTACTCCATCCTCATGGTGAAGGAGGCCTTTCGGGTCACCGACGAGGCCGGCACGCTCATGCTCACCGCCGACGGCAAGAGCTATGCGGTCAAGAGCACCGCCCGGGACATCCTCGATGTGCTTCCGTACTTCGCCGATCAGCACACCCTCCCGCACCAGGACTTCCCCTTTCCCGCGGGCGGCATCGGCTTTCTTTCCTTCGAGTACGCACAGCGTTGCGACACGATCCGGTTCCGCGAGCGGCCCGATGCCCTCGGGATGCCCGATGCGGAGTTCATTTTCGGGCACGTCTTCATCGTCTTCGACCACTACACCGACCTCCTCTACGTGATCGGGCTGAACTACCGCGAGCACGCGATAGACCTCGCCCGCGCGGTCACCGAGACCGAGGCCCGTATCAACGACCTCAACTTCAACTATCTGCAGAACGGCGATGTGCCCTACGCCGCCGAGCTCATCGAAGAGGAGGGTGCCACCGAGGCATTCCTCGCCGGTGTGGCGAAGGTGCGAGACGAAATCATTGCCGGGAACCTGCTGCAGGGCGTGCTCTCACGGCGGCTTACCTACCGCACCGAGCTTCCCGCCATAGAGGCCTACCGGCGCCTTCGCACGGCCAACCCATCGCCCTATCTCTTCTACCTCGATTTCGGTCCCTACCAGCTCTTCGGCTCCTCGCCGGAGGTCCATGTGAAGGTCAAAGATGATCGCGTCACGATCCGGCCGATCGCCGGTACCCGAAAGCGCGGTTCCACCCGCGAGGAGGACCGTGCCCTCGAGGCGGAGCTCAGGGGGGATGCGAAAGAGCGGGCGGAGCACCTCATGCTCGTCGACCTCGCGCGAAACGACATCGGCCGCGTCTGCGCGCCCGGTACCGTGGAGGTGGGTGACTATATGACCGTGGAGCGCTACTCCCACGTCATGCACCTCGTCTCCGAGGCCGGGGGGACCCTCGAGCCGGGAAAGACCGGCGCCGACGCGGTGCGGGCCACCTTTCCCGCGGGGACCGTCTCCGGCGCTCCCAAGATACGCGCCATCGAGACCATCGACGCCCTCGAGCCCGTGCGCCGCGGCTTCTACGCGGGGCTCGTCGGCTACGTGGAGCCGGGCGGCAGCCTCGATACCTGCATTACCATACGGAGTGCCGTGAAGAAGGACGACCTCCTCGTCATGCAGGCCGGCGCCGGCATCGTCTACGACTCCGTGCCCGAGCTCGAGCTCGCCGAGACCGAGCAGAAGCTCGCCGCCATGCGCCGTGCAGCCGGCATCGAGCCGACCGAGCCGGCGGCGGCAGGCGCCGGCAACCCGGTGCCGGCAGGCGCCGGTAACCCAATGGCGGCCCCCGGTCGCGAGGCCGAACCCCGGGCCAACCCCGCTGTCTTCGCGAAACCAACCGCCCCGGAGGTCCGATCATGATCCTGCTCATCGACAACTACGACTCCTTCACCCACAACCTCTATCAGTACCTGCGCGAGATCACCGGTGACGAGGTGCGTGTGGTCAGAAATGATGCCGTCACCCTCGCCGATGTGCGCGAGATGGGGCCCGAGCGCATCATCATCTCTCCCGGTCCGGGACGTCCCGAAGAGGCAGGTATCTCGGTCGAGGTTATCCGCGAGCTCGCCGGCCGTGTACCGATTCTCGGTGTCTGCCTCGGCCACCAGGCCATCGCCACCGCCTTCGGCGGACACGTCGTGCAGGCGAGGCGGATCGTCCACGGAAAGGTAGAGGAGATCGAGCTCGACGGTCGCGGTCTGTTTCGAAGCGTCGACTCCCCCGCGGCGTTTACCCGTTATCATTCCCTCGCGGTGGAGGAAGCCTCGCTCCCGGCCGAGCTCGAGATCACCGCCCGCAGTGCGGACGGCGAGATTATGGGCCTTCGCCACCGCGAGCACCAGGTGGAAGGCGTGCAGTTTCACCCGGAATCGATCGCCAGCAGCCTCGGGAAGAAGCTCCTGCGAAACTTCCTCCACTACCACCGCCGGCCCTTCGTCCCGCGGGACGCCCTCTCCGGACTTCTCGCCGGAGAGGACATGACACAGGACGCGGCGGCGAACTTCATGGAGGAGCTCACCGACGGCAATCTCACCGACGCCCAGATCGCCGGTTTCCTTGTCGCGCTGAATGCCAAGGGCATCACACCCGACGAGATCGCAGGCTGCGCCTCGGTGCTGCAGCGAAAACGCATTCCCATTCGTCCGAAGAAACCGGTACTCGACACCTGCGGGACCGGCGGTGACGGGCTCGGCACCTTCAACATCTCCTCCATGGTCGCCCTCGTTGCGAGCGCCGCGGGAGCACGCGTTGCCAAGCACGGGAACCGGGCGGTGAGCTCCAAAAGCGGCAGCGCCGACTTCTACAGGGCCCTCGGCATGAACGTCGAGCTCTCCCCGAGCGCGGCGGAGGGAGTGCTCGCCGCCGAAGACTTCGTCTTCCTCTACGCGCCCCTCTATCACGAGGCAATGCGTCACGCCGGCCCCGCGCGGCGGGAGCTGGGCGTGAAAACGATCATGAACCTGCTCGGTCCGCTGGTGAATCCCGCCGGCGCCTCCTATCAGCTCATCGGCGTCTTCGATGAGCGCTTCGTAGAGCCGGTTGCCCGGGCGGCGCACATGCTCGGCATAAGGCGCGGTATGATCGTCCACGGTCGTGAGGGCCTCGACGAGATCTCGGTGTCGGCCTCCACCCGCATCGTGCGCTTCGATGAGGACGGTACGCTCGAGGACTTCGAGGTGGAGCCCGAGGATCTCGGGGTGAGCCGCCATCCGCTTGAGGCCCTGCGCGGAGGCGATGCCGCCGAGAACGCCCGCATCGCCCGCGACATCATGGCAGGCGCCGGCCGCGAGGCGGTCCGCGACGCGGTGCTTGCAAACGCCGGCGCCGCGCTCGCCGTCTACGGCCTCGCCGACGACATTCGCGCCGGCGTCCACCTCGCCCGCGCCGCCCTCGAGCGCGGCGCCGTTGCAGCCAAGCTCGAGGCGGTCATCAGCGCCGGTGACGGCGCCATGAGGAAGGCATCGTGATGGGCGGTGGCGCACGCGCCGGCGCCGGGGGACCGGAGCGGGGCCCTGCATCGTCGGGGCGCGGCCCTGCGGCACCGGGGCGCGG
>CAZWNS010000043.1:17151-23524 GCA_964635245.1 uncultured Spirochaetaceae bacterium | reverse complement strand
TGGAGGCCGGAGGCATCGCCGCCGCGCATGCCGTCCACCATCTCCTTCGCGTGTCCCCACGGGAAGTGAGTCTTGACCATCCCGAGATCGCGTCCGAGTGCCCCCTGCAGCCATTCCCAGTTGTCGCGGTGGTCTCCGAGGTTCACGAAGAGTGTCAGCTCACCGCGTTTGATCCGCGGTATGCAGTGGTCGATCACGGCCTTGAAGAGCTCCCGCTGTGCGCCGGCGCCCCCCATGGTAATGAGAAACCGCCGTGGCTCGCCCGACTCCATCCGCCGGATGCGATCGGCGCAGTCGGCCTCGATATTGGAGACGATCTCGTGGTCGACGTGATGCCCCACGTAGTGCACCGCCTCCGACGGCACCGGCTCGAGAAGCCTCCCCCGCTCGTCGAACCCGCGTTTGGTGCGGAACCCGTAGTAGGCCGAGGGAGACTGAATGCCGTGCTTCGCGCCCTCGGTCAGCTGGAAGGCCATGGGCCAGTTGTCGAAGACCATGTCGACGACGTTGCGCATCCCGCCGGCCACCGCCCCCATGCAGTTCCACATGTGGGCGGTGAGCGTGGGCGTCTCGGGAGGAATCGCTTCGTGGAGGTTCCGGAAGAGCTCGCTCATCTTGTAGTCCTTGACGTTCGTCTTCACGAACCGCCAGGGCCACCCGACGATCCACCAGTTGAGAACGGCGTTGAGCACCGGCAGCGACGGTTCGCCGGTGGTGACTTTCTCCCAGACGTATCGGTTGAAGAAGCTGCTCTTCTGCGAAATCCGTGAGAAGCGGCTGTAGCCTGCGTTGCAGAAGTGAATGACGTCGGAGGTGATGCCCGGGATACCCAGCAGGTCGAGCCACACCGGCGTGTATCCCATGGCCGCTGCGCAGGAGGCGCCGGCCATGGCGATGCGGTAGTGCCCGAAGCCCATCCGAACGGTACTGGTAATGACGTGCCGGGACGGGTCGAGAACCTCCCCGCCACCATCGGGGAGATCTTCGGCGCGAACGAGCTCTTTCAGGCCCCATGCACCGCCGAAGAGCCCGCTGTCCCGCACACGAAGCTGGTAGCGCTCGCCGGGATCGTAGTCGAACCGCCGCCTGAACATGCGCTGCCATCGATCGACCGCGGCGGATTGTCGTTTCGTTATGGGGCTCCCGAAGAGCGCGTATCTGCCGTTTGTTTTTCTCATCGTCTACCGGTTGTATACTACTTGCTCGAGCCGAGGGTGAGTCCTGCGATGAAATACCGTTGCAGAAACACGAAAACCAGAAGCGTGGGCACGGTCGCGAGGAGCGCTCCGGAGATGATCACCGTCCAGTCCTGCACGTACTGGCCCTGCAGAACCGCAAGACCGGTGGTCACCGGCATCTTTTCGGAGCTGCGGATGAGGATCAGGGCCCAGAGGTAGTCGTTGAAGATCCAGGTGAACTCCAGGGTCGCCACCGCGGCGAATGCCGGGACGGTGAGCGGCAGCATGATGGACCACCAGATGCGAAGCTCGCTGCATCCGTCGAGGCGGGCCGACTCCATCAGCTGGATCGGCACCGTCATCATGTAGTTGCGCAGCACGAACGTACAAAACCCGAGCTGAAAGGCCACGTGAATCGCGATGAGCCCCATGTACGTATCGTATATGCCGATCGCATCCGAGAGCCGGAAGACCGGAAGCAGCAGGATCTGGAACGGCAGCATCGTCCCGCCCACGAACATAAAGTACAGCGCCTGTCTGCCCTTGAAGCGGAAACGCGCGAGCGCGTAGGCGCCCAGCGAGGACAGCGCCAGGGTCCCGAACAGGGCGGGAAGCGTGATGATGAAGCTGTTCGGCAGGTAGGTCGAGAGGTTACCCCGAGTCCAGGCATCGCCGAAGCTTCGCAGCGACAGCCGCTCCGGCCAGGCCAGGAAGCCGTTGGTGAGGATGTCGTTGTTGGTGCGAAGTGCGGTGATCGCGGCCACGATGAGTGGAACGAGCCACAGCAGGACGAGCACCAGAATCACGACGAACAGGATCCCGCGCGTGGCCGGTGTAAGACGCCTCGAGTCAGCCATGTGCTTCCTCCCGTGCGATGCGCGTGAGGTAGAACATGATGAAGCCCAGGCTGATCATGAAGAGCACCACCGAGATGGCGGCGCCGTAGCCCATGTTGTAGTTGTTGAACGCCTGGATGTACATGTAGTTCGCCAGCACGCTCGAAGAGTTAAACGGCCCGCCGCGCGTCATGACCGACACGAGATCGAAGGCGCGCAGCGAATCGATGATGCTTATGACCACGACGACGACGGTCACCGGCGCCAGCTGGGGGAGAATGACGTGGAAGAAGCGCTGCACCGCCGTCGCTCCGTCAACCTCCGCGGCATCGACGAGGTTCTTGTCCACGCTCTGCAGTCCCGCGAGGTAGAGGACCATCACGTAGCCGATCTGCCGCCACACGGCGACGGCAATGATCGCCTCCATCACGACCTCCTGATCACTCAGCCACCCGCGTGCCCACGAGCCGAGACCGACACGGCGAAGCACCGTGTTTATGAGGCCGAAGCTCGGATTGTACAGCCAGGACCACACCAGACCACTCACCACGAGGGAGAGCACCATCGGGGCGAAGAAGCTCGCCTTGAAGAACCCGGCACCGGGAATCTCGCGGTTGAGCGACATCGCGATGAACAGCCCCATGGCGATGGGAATGGTCATGAACACCGCGATCCACTCGAGGTTGTTCCACAGGCTGGTATAGAAGACGGGGTCCCGGAACAGGCGCTCGAAATGCGCGAGCCCTATAAACTGCGGCGCGCTGAACCCGTCCCAGGCGGTCAGACTGAGATAGAAGCTGTAGATCATGGGTCCGATCACCCAGATCAGATAGATGATCACCGGGACCGCGAGAAAGAGGTAGGGCGTGAGCGCCGTGCGTAGCTTTGCTCTGTTCATAACGCGTCCATACGGTGGGGCCGACCGGCATAGCGGCCGGCCCCGGTTCGGGATTTCGGGCTTGAAACTATTCCTCTTCGAAGAGACGCTGTCTCGTTTCCTCGAGGTCTTCGAGAATCCGGTCCACGTTCTCCGGAGTCGGATCCGACCAGAACTCCATGAAGGCGTTCATGCCGGCATCTGCCATCTCGGGCGTCGTGTCACGGTCGTAGAACTGTGCGACGTAGTCGGCGCCGTTTATGAGCTCGCGCCCCTTGATCTGGTCCTCGTTGTAGATATCGTTGGATACGTCGTTGTTGGTCACGAGACGACCGAGGTCCTCGGCCATCTTGGTCTGCGCCTCCGCGGAGCCCAGGTACGCCAGAAGCTCTTTACCGGCCTCGACATGCTGAGCCTCGGCTGCCATGAAGTAACCGTCGGTCGGCGCGTCTTCACCGATCGGGACGCTCGGATCGATAATCGGGAAACGGAAGAAGTCGATCTTGTCGATGTCTTCCTCCGGATAGGAGTCCCGGATGAAGTCACCCATGAGGTACATGGCCGCTTCGCCGTTGTTCATGAAGGGAATCGCCTCCGCCCATGCGTAGGCGGCCGGATCCTCGATGAAGTAGTCGTTCTCGATGAGTGGGGCCCAGTAGTCATTGAAGACCGTCTTCACGCGCTCGTCGGTGTAGCTCTCCTTGCCGAGCATGAGGTCGATGTGGAACTCCGGTCCGTTCACGCGCATATTGAGGTAGTCGAACCAGCCCGCGGCGGTCCAGCGGTACTTGGTGCCCACGGTGAAGGGGGTCACGCCGTTGGACTTCAGCTTCTCGGCAACGTCCATGAGCTCATCCCAGGTCTCCGGCACGTCGATGTCGTATTCGTCGAACACCTCGGTGTTGTAGTAGATGGCCCACCAGTAGTAGTTGGTCGGCAGGAAGTACTTGTTTCCGTCGACTGAGCTCATGGCCTGAAAGCCCTTGGGGTAGCTCTCGTTCCAGCCCTCTTCCTCCCACACGTCGCTGATATCCATGATCAGGCCGCGGTCGATGAAGAACCGCGCCCGGTTACCGGCGAACCACGTCATGACGTCCGGCGGTGTGGATGAGGTCAGATAGGCACGGATCGCCTGCTTGAAATCCTCGTGCGCCACGGTGCTGTGAATAACCTCGATGTCAGGATTCTGCTCCCTGAACTCCTGCACGGCCTCGGCGTCGAACTCTCTCGGGTCGGGATCGCTCATGTAGGAGTTGTAGATGACGATGTTCGATCCTTCCGCCTCAGGGGGAGCCTCCCCCTGACCGCCTGCGGCGGCGTTGATGGGCACGAAGACGGCCACCAGCACCAGGGATAGGAAGAGTGCGGTGAACAGTTTGGGAATTCCGTTCATAAGAAGCCTCCTTTTGTTTCTCAGTGTAAGAAAATCATGGACCGATCCCCGAGCCCGGTCAATCACAAGATTTGAAGGGGATTGTAGAAATATGAACTTGAGAGTACCATCGTCCCCGGAGTCGTGCGATGGGTATGTTCAGCTTCTCGGTCATTTCCGCGGCCGAGCTGCGATTGCCGTTTTACCTCGTCGGGGCCGGGTGCGATTTCGACCAGGACCTCGACCCGCATACCCGCCCGGTGGGGTACCCCTACTACCAGTGGATACAGTGCATCGAGGGTGAGGGGATCCTGCGCATAGACGGTACCGAAGAAACCGTCACGCCCGACTACGCGATGTTCCTCCACCCGAAGATTCCGCACGAGTACTTTCCGAAGACACGGCCCTGGCGCGTGCACTGGTTTACCTTCTCGGGAAGCGGCGTGCCGGACGTGCTGGCATCGATCGGCCTCGAGCAATCCGGCGTCTACGGCGTGGGAAACGGCGAGCTGCTCACCGAGCACATTCGCTACGGACTCAGGCGCCTACAGTCCAAGGACCCCTTTCACGGCATCGAGTGCTCGGCCCTCGTCTATGATTTTCTGATAGACCTGATGAAATACGCGCACTCGCGCCACGATGAGCCCGTCGAACAGAAATATGAACGGCTCCGGCCGGCTTTCGACCGCATTGCCCGCGACTACCACAACGTGATCTCGATCGACGATCTCGCCGCCGAGGTGGGCGTCACGCCCCAGCACTTCTGCCGGCTGTTCCGCAAGGCCACCGGGCGTCGGCCCTTCGAGTACCTGAACTCCTACCGCATCGCGCGCAGCAAGGACCTCATGGTTGAGCGACCCGACCTGCCGATCAACACCGTCGCCGAGCAGTGCGGCTACGAGTCACTGAACTACTTCTGCAGCGTCTTTCGCCGCTATGAGGGGATGAGCGCGGGGCACTACCGCAAGCTGCACGGGGTATAGGCCGGCCGTCACGAGAGCTCCGTGGCAGGCGCCGCCGTCACTCGGGAGGGCTTTCCTCGAGGATCGTGGAGATCTTTTCCCAGGCCGCTTCGCGATACCGTTGGAAGGCTTCGAAGTCGTCGGGGTCGTCAAGATACGCCATCAGACCTTCGGCCTGCCGTATGAGGAGCTCGTGGGCCTCGATCATGTCGGCAACGATGGCGCGGTCGCTCGCCGATACCACGTTCTGATCCACGAGACGGCGCAGTGCGTCCACCGAGCTCTCGTGCAGCGCTATCGACTCCTCGGCGAGATCGCGGGCGGTGTTCTCACTGTAACTCGCGCTTGCGTACCCATCGGCGACCGTCGCCAGAACGACGTAGGAGGAGTAGAGATTCGAGGCACCGAGTGCTCCGACCGCATAGAGGGCGGGATCCTCCTCCTGCGCGAGCACCGGCAGCGCCACCGCTGCAAGCATCAGGAGGGCAACCGAACGTCTCAGTCCCCGGCGTACGAACACACGATTTTTCATCTCTTGGCGAACTCTATACCCGTTACAGATGAAGTTCAAGCGTATGTTCGAGAAACCCGGGATACTCGGCGGCCGCCTCTTCCACCGCGGCGCGGGAGCCCATCACGCTCGCATGCACCTCCGCGAATCGCTCGGCAAGCCGCCGAGCGGCCTCCCGCACGGCATCTTCGGAGACGCCGAGGAGCTCCTCCCGCTCGTGGCGGCGCAGCTCATCGGATATGCCGTAGAGGGCCCGCTTGAGGCTTACAATCGATTTCTGTCCGGGCGAAAGCGGCCGCGAATCCCGTCCGACGCCCGAAATGACGGCGAGATCGAGGCTTGCCCGATCGATGCCCCGCTCCGCCGTCTCCCTCAGCCCCCGGCCGAAGCGCTCGAGGGTCTCGGCGATGTTGGGATCGCGGTACGAAGCAAAGCTGAACACGCGCTCGAGCGCCCGCGTCCCGGCCATGGCCCCGTAGGCACCGCCCTTCATGCGGATCTCTTCCCAGAGGAAGCCGGTCCGAAGCAGGTGGGCCAACACCGCCTCGGGCACATGCTCCGGCTCGCTCAAGTGGGCGGCCTCCACGCTCGCGCCGACATAGTTCACGCCGGCGCTGACCAGGATCGACTCCCACCG
>CAZWNS010000043.1:1735-17051 GCA_964635245.1 uncultured Spirochaetaceae bacterium | reverse complement strand
GGATCTCCGCGGCGAAGGCGCGCGACGAAGGCCCGTGTCTGCGCCGCTACCTCGTCGCTCGACTCATCCTCGGCAGTCACGGCGAGCGTCATCGCGGCCCCGGCGATGAGCGCGGCGCGCAGCTCCTCGAGGCGGGCGGCTACCGAAGCGGTATCCTCCTCGGAAAGCTGTTCGAGAAAGAGGAGCTGGCTCAGACCCTTCCATCGCTCTTCGATGCGGGCCGTCTTCGAGAGGGCCCGGGCGCTTCGCAGGCCCACATAGGAATGCCCGGACGGCAGGACCGAGCTGCGAAAATCGTTTCTGAGCTCGCGAAGAACCGTGCCGAGCCGCTCTTCGTCGCTGAAGTTCGGCCGCAGCAGCACGCCCTCGAGAAGCCCGAAAGCTTCGGGGAGAGAGCGCGGCAGCGCCTTCAGGCGAATGTAGAGGTAGCGACGAATGTCGGATTCCTCGTCCGCGCGGGTGCCGGCATCAAGCTGCAGCGAGAGCCCGCCGGTGTGGGTCGCGAGCTCACGGGCCAGATCCTCGTAGCTCATGTCCGTGAGCCCGCAGTCGGTAGCCGCGGCGGTGTAGAGCATGAGGTAGTCGGTGAGGTGATCGGGAACGGCATCGAGGTCGAAGGCGATGTCCACGTACGCGACGCCGTTGGTAAACAGCCGGTGCACGAGAAGCGGTACCCCCTCGGCCGCCTCGGTGCGCTCCACGGGAATGATCTCGACCTCCCGCGGCAGGTCGTCGACGGTGAGGAAGGGAACCTTCGCGATGTCCTCGGGCGCATCCGGCTCGCTCTGCAGGGCCAGCAGTCGCTCCTGGGCCTCGCGCACCGCCTCTCGCTCGGCCTCGGCCATGCTCTCGGCCGTACGGGCGAGCTCCGCCTCCTCCGCCTCGCGGCGTCGTCGCGCCTCATCGGCGTCGGGGACGACGATGAGGGTGCTCCGGTGCCGGTTCTCGAGGAGGTGCTCCTCGATGAGCTCCTCGAAAAAGCGCGGGCGGGTGTCGACCGCCCGGCGCAGCTCTTCGAACCACCGGGTGAACTCCAGCGTCTGCTCCGGAGTTTCGCCGTGCAGCCAGCCGCGAAGCGCCTTTCGCATGAGTCTGAGCCCGAACGGCCCGCCCTTGATCTCCCGGTTTCGAAACTCCACCGTCCGAAGGGCTGCGGTCACCAGCTCCGGGTCGATACCCTCGCGGGCAAGGCGGCGCAGCTCGCCGAGAATGAGCTCTTCGATCTCATCGGCCCGCTCCGCCTCGGTCCCGCGCATACCGACCGAGAATCCCATCTCGAGCAGCTCCGTCTCGATACCCGTGGGAGCGGAGAGGTCTTCGCCGAGCGGGGACTCCGAAACGGCACGGTACAGCGGGGAGCCCGAGTGCCCGAGGAGGATCTCGGCGAGGACTTCGACCGCGAGCGTCTGAAAGGAATCGGTCACCGGCGGAAGCAGCCAGTTGAGGGTGACCGAGGACCGCGATTCCGCGTCCTCGGCGTCGACGGGATAGGTGCGCGTGAGGCGCACGGGCTCGCTGCGGCGCGGCTGGAAGGGGATTACCACCTCCGCGGCAGGGGAGGAGGCGGCGCCGCCTGCCGGCCCGCCTTCCGGACCGCCTGCCGGCCCGCCTTCCGTCGCCGCGCCGGAAAACGCCGAAAGAAACTCGTCCTCGATGAACGCGAGGTAGCGCTCGCTCTCGATGTTGCCGTAGAGGAAGATGCGGGCGTTGCTCGGGTGATAGTACCGGCGGTGAAAATCGCGAAACTGTTCATAGGTGAGGTCCGGGATCTCCGCCGGATCTCCGCCGGAATCGTAGCCGTAGGGCGTGTCCGGCAGCAGCGAGCGCATCGACCACTCGCCCGCAATGGAGTCGTGGGAGGAGTAGTTCCCCTTCATCTCGTTGTAGACGATGCCGGTGCGCTCGAGGTTGCCCTCATCGTCGAATTGCAGCCGATGCCCCTCCTGGGCGAACATCTCCGGCTTCAGCAGCGGAAAGAACACCGCATCGCCGTAGACCTTCATGATGTTGAAGAGGTCGGCCTCGACCGGGCTGCTCGCGGGGTACACGGTCTTATCGGGAAAGGTCATCGCGTTGAGGAAGGTGTTCATGCTCCCGCGCATGAGCACGAGGAAGGGATCCTTCAGCGGATACCGCCGGGAGCCGCAGAGCACGGTGTGCTCGAGAATATGCGCAACACCGGTAGAATCGGCCGGCGGCGTTTTGAAGATGAAGGCGAAGAGGTTTTCCGGGTCGTCATTGTGCACATGGTACACCTCGCAGCCGGTTGCCTCATGGCGAAAGAGCCGCCCTTCGGAGCGGTACTCCGCAAGCGTCGTTGTGGAGATCGGCCTGAAGCCGTGTGTAGTGGTGTCACTCATAGATCATGTCGCTCGGTGATAGTAGGTCTCAGCCGTCGATTGGTATAGCCGTCTTCAGTCGCGTACAAGCTCCTCGGGCCACTCACCGACCCCGCCGAAGTTCGTGACGTCACGGTAGCCGAGAGACAGCAGCACGTTGCGCGCAAACTCGGACCGGTTCCCGCTGCGGCAGTATAGAATGATACGCGCGTCTTTGTCGTCGGTCGGCGGCTCGTCGTAGATGCGCTCGTGCGAGATGTTCCGCGCCGTCGGTATATGGCCGAGGCGGTACTCATCGGGGGTGCGCACGTCGACGAGGACGATATCCTGCGGCGCCTCTCGCACGAGACGCACCAGCTCCCTGCCACTGAGCGAGCTGCTGTTGGATGAACTCCTGAAAAGCCCCACGTAATCCTCCTCAGGGTCGGCACGCCGAACGGCGTGAGTATACCGACTCGACCGGTCATGTATCTTCGCCATGCGTAAAGGTCGCCATGACCGCCCCCGGGGTCAACCGTCGCGGGCACGACGGGCTCACGGCAGGATATGATCGATGAACTCCCAGGCGTTGCGGGACGCCTTTTTCACGAACTTCGCGAAGTTGATCGACGCCGAGGCGTCGGCCTTGTCGGAGATCGTGCGAATGACCACGAAGGGGATCCCGTTTACCGTCGCCACGAGCCCGACGCTTGCTCCCTCCATCTCGACCGCGTCACCGCCCAGCTCCTCGCGCAGGTACCGGTGAGAATCGTCCTTCGAGGTCACGATGAAGCTGTCACCGGTGAGCACATGCCCCGCATACACCGAGCCGGCGCTCGGCCGGCAGGTCAATGCCCGCTGCACGAGGTCACGGTCACTTTCGAGGATGCGGTAGCGGGAGTAGGGAACCTCACCGAGCTCGAAACCGAGCGCCCGCGCGTCGAGATCGTACTGCATGCAGGTTCTCGCAACGACCGTATCGCCGATCTCGAGCTGCGGGTTCAGTGCGCCGGCGACCCCGGTGAAGATGACCGCCGACGGCGCATAGCGATCGATGAGGTGCTGGGTGAGCATCGCCGAGAGGCTCTTCCCCACCCCGCAGCGGGAGACGACCGCGGCCTGACCGCGTATCCTCCCCTCGATAAAGCGGTACTCACGCCACCGTGTTTCGCCGGCCGTCTCAATATGCTCGGCGAACGACGCCACCTCCGCGTCGAGCGCACCGAGGAGCAGAACCGGCGCCGCGCCCGCAGCCGGACCCTCGCCGGATTCACTCCTCATAGAACCTCCGTCATCCGGTCGAGGGCCTGGGACAGGACCGCGCGGGGCGTTGCAAAGTTGAGACGCTGAAACCCCTCACCCCCCGGCCCGAAGCTCGGTCCGTCGGAGAGCCACACACCCGCCTCCCGCTGCAATCGGTCTTTGAGCTCGGCATCGCTCATGTGCGCCTCCTCGAGGTAGGCGCGGAAATCGAGCCATGCGACGAAGGTTCCCTCATGCGGTGACATGCGTATGCCGGTGAAGTCGGTCTCCACGCGCTCGCCGAGATATCGGGCATTGGCTTCGAGGTAGGGAATGAGCTCCTCGAGCCACGCATCCCCGTCGCGGTAGGCAGCCGTCGCCGCCGCCGCGCCGAGCGGATTGGTCAGCGAGTGTCCCGCCGCGCCCAGCGCAGCCTCCAATCGCCTGCGCGTAACTCCGTCCCGGCATATCGCCTGGGATTCGGCAATACCGGGAATGTTGAAGGTCTTGCTCGGCGATCGGCTCACCACGGCATTGTCGGCTGCAGGGCCGTCGAGGTGCAGGAGCGAGGTGAACTCATGACCGGACATGATGATGTCACAGTGGATCTCATCGGAGACGATACGCACCCCGTAGGCGGCGGCGAGATCGGCCAGCGCGATCAGCTCCGCCCGTGTCCACACCCGGGCCACGGGATTGTGCGGGGAGCAGAGCAGGAGCACACGGGCGCCGTTTCGGAACTGCTGCTCGAGCTCGTCGAGGTTCATGCGGTACCGGCCCGCCTCGTCCCTGACAAGCGGGTTGTATACCAGCCTCCGTCCCTTGTCGCGAACGGCCATGTAGAAAGGAAAGTACACCGGCGGCTGTACCACAACACCTTCACCAGGCTCGGTGAACGCGTCGACCGCGGCACGCACAATCGGCATCACGCCTTCGGCGCCGACGATGTCGCCGGGAGAGACCTCGATGCCGTGCCGCCGCTGCATGTAGGCCACGACCGTCTCGCGGTAGCCCGCCGGCTCGAGACTGTACCCGAATATGCCGTGCTCGATGCGGGCCCGCAACGCCTCGGGAATCTGAGGGGGACACAGGAAATCCATATCCGCGACCCACAGCGGAATCTGCTCGTCGGCGGGAATCGGCCCGGCCGCGGCCGGGTATGCAGGCGCTCCGCCGGCGGCGCCGGCTGCCTCCGCGGCGCCGCTCTCCCGCGGGCGCCGGTCCCATTTGATACTCGCCGTTCCGCGACGATCGGTGAAGGTATCGAAATCGTAGGGCATGCATCCAGTATAGCGGCCGGCGCCCGCGCGCGTCGACCAGGAGCGTGGTTGATCATTCGCGCAAAAATCGATAATTTTATAGCGTGAATCCCAACATGCTGAGGATCCGCGCACGGCTGCTGCAGACCATTCGCAGCTTCTTCGTGGACCACGCCTATCTGGAAGTCGACACCCCGATCCTCGCCCCCAGCCTGATCCCCGAGGCACATCTCGAGGTCTTTCGCACGCGCTTCGAGCATCCCGACCACGTCGCGCGCGAGCTCTATCTGACGCCCTCACCGGAGGTGTGGATCAAGCGCCTGCTCGCCGAGGGCTCGGGGAGCGTATTCCAGCTCGGAAAGTCTTTTCGCAACGGCGAAGCCGTAGGCCGGCTCCACCAGCCGGAGTTCACCATGCTCGAGTACTACACCGTCGGCGCCGGTTATCTCGATTCGATCGAGATAACCGAGACACTCATGGAGGCAGTCCTCGCGGCGACCGGCGACGCAGCCGGCGCATACCGGCGGGAGGCCGGAGCGCCGGCCGAGCACGCCGCCCTCGCACCGCCGTTCGAGCGCATATCGGTCGGCGACGCCTTTGAGCGTTTCGCGGGCACCCGCGCACGGTTTCTCGGTGAGCTCGATGCCCTCCACGGAATCGCCCGGAGCCACGGCATGCGCACGCGGGATACCGACACCTACGAGGAATTGTTTAACCGGCTCTTCGTCCACCTCGTCGAGCCGCAGCTCCCCGGCGATCGGGGCATCGTGCTCTACGACTACCCCGCCGCCGTGCCCACGCTTGCCGCCGAAAAACCCGGCACCCCGTGGGCGGAGCGCTGGGAGCTCTACCTCGGGGGCATCGAGACCGCCAACTGTTACACCGAAGAGCGTGATCCACGGAAGGTCCGCAGCTTTTTTGCAGCCGAAGAGGCACGAAAAGCACGCGCGCTCGTGCCACATCGCATCGATGAGCAGTATTATCGGGTTTTTGGAGAGAATTTTCCTGATTGTTCCGGTGTTGCTATGGGCGTCGACCGGCTTCTCATGGTATTATTAGGTGAACAATCAATAAAGAACGTGATGCCGTTTACTGTGCTTGACTAGCAAGAAGGAGCGTATGGTTCGAGCCGGAGCGATCGACAAGGGCATGTTTCTGTTGGTGAAGGATCAACCGCACCTCGTTGCGGAGCGCGAGTTCGTGAATCCCGGCAAGGGATCCGCGTTCGTGCGTGTGAAGCTGAAGAACCTGATGAGCGGACAGGTGCTCCGTGAGACCTACAAGTCCAACGAGAGTATTGCGGAAGCCGAGGTGTATGAGAAGCCCGGACAGTACCTCTACGCCGACGACGGCGGCTATCACTTTATGGATACCGAATCGTACGAGCAGTTCACGATCGGCAACGAGGCCCTCGGCGCCAAGGGAAAGCTCATCAAAGAGGGCGATACCTACCGCATCATCATGTGGGAGACCGATCCCATCGACATTCAGCTTCCGTACAAGCTCGTCTACGAGGTCACGGAGGCGCAGGAGGCCGTCAAGGGCGATACGGTAACCGGCGGGACCAAGACGGTGACCGTCGAGACGGGACTCGACGTAAAGGTCCCCCTCTTTATCAAGCAGGGCGACAGGATACTCGTCAACACCGAAACAGGGGAATACGTCGAGCGGGTTAACGACTAAACTCCGGTGTTCGGCACCGGAGAAAACGAGGTGAGTATATGAGAGTTACTACGAAGGGACGCTACGCGCTACGTGCACTTGTCAAGCTGGCGCTCGAGGGGGGCGACAAACCGATCCCCATCAAGAGGCTCGCCGAAGCGGAATCGATTTCCCCGGAGTTCCTCGAGCAGATTTTTTTCCGACTGAAGAAATCGGGCATCATCGATTCGGTGCGGGGCCCCGGCGGCGGGTTCGTCCTTCGTATGGACCCCGAGGACATCAGCGTACGCGCCATTTTCGACGCAGTCGGAGAGGGCATCGAGCTTACCCCCTGCACCACACCGCCGCGCAACGGAGATTCGGTGGAATGCGGCCGCGCCGAGGAATGCCTCATGCACGACGTGTGGCACGAGGTCTCCGAGCACATTACCGGCTATTTCGAAAACATCACGCTACGCAAGATTCTCGACCGGAGTCGCGAGGAAACGGCTCAGCTTCTCGTCTGACGGGTCCAAAGCCCCCTCAGGGCGTTTCGGCGCTGCCGTCCCCGGTCTCGCCTTCCGCCGGGGCGGCCGCCGGCGGCATAGACTTGATGTGCACGTCGCGCTGCGGGAAGGGGATCTCTATCCCGGCCTCCCGGAACGCCCGCCAGATCTCGAGCACCAGCCACGAGCTTGCCGGATTCTTCTCCCGTGCGTCACGGATGGCGCTGCAGAGTCTGACCGTTATCCCCGAGTCGTCGAAGGAGCGAAACAGCACGAGTCCCCGATCACCCTCCACTTTTGCGTAGGGGTTGCGCGCAGCGACGCCGGAGAGCACGTCCCTGACCCGATCGAGGTCCGATGAATAGGAGACCTGAACACCGACGCACACGACGATACTGATGTCGTCGAATGAGTAATTGTGGACGTAGTTGTCCACGATCTGCGAGTTCGGGAGAACAATAGTTTCGTTGGTGATGGTGTTTATCACCGTGGAAACGAGGCGAATGTGCTCGACCGTGCCTTCGTAGTCATTGACGAGGATGAAGTCGCCCTCCTTGATCGGTCGGGAGAAGATGATGACGATGCCTGCAAAGAAGTTCGCTACCGTGGACTGCAGGCCGAAGCCGAGCCCGATCCCGAGCACACCGAATATCACCGCCAGTGCGGAGAGATCGATCCCCACTACCGAGAGCCCCACCACCACGACCAGTCCCATGACGCCGTAGGAGACCAGGCTCGAAATCGAGAAACGGCGGGCCGCGTCGAGGGCGATCCGCTCGCTCAGCGCGTGGTTGGTGACCCGGCGCGAGAGGCGCGAGAGCCAGGTCGCGGCGTAGAACACCGGAACGAGGAGCAGAACGGTTACCACCGAAATCTCGGTGCTTCCCGACGAGTAGAGCGGCTCGCGCAGCACCGACAGCGCGGCGCCGAGGTAGGCGAACATCTGCGCCCCGAACAGGCGCCCGACGAGACCGACGGAGAGCACCAGGGTAACGGCCCGGTAGAGGCGGCGGGCCCAGAGCAGGACCCTGCGGCGAGCGTCCTCGCTCCAGGAGGCGCGCGAGAGCGAGCGCTGAAGCAGCGCCTTTGCCACCCGCCCGACCAGTAAGAGCAGGAGCAGCGGGAGCACGAGCTCCAGCGCCCCCGCGAGCGGCGTGAACGGAAACCTCGTGTCCCCCAGGGACAATCGGGTGGTCATGAAGTCGATGAGGGGCCGGGTCCATTCCATGGTCGGTTGCCGCCGAAGCCTACACCGGCGGGAATTCGCTGTCAATCATGGCTCGACGATGCCGGTCGGATCGTGATAGATATGGAGCATGCGAATACCACTCGAGAGCAGCGTCGGGGTGATCGTCGACGTGCAGTCCCGGCTCTTTCCCTACATGTACGACTCATACGCGCTTCAGCAGAGCCTGCGCACGCTCATCGCCGGGCTTCAGCTGCTGGAGGTGCCCACGCTGGTAACCCAGCAGTACACGAAGGGGCTCGGCGAGAGCATCGAGCCCGTCGGCGCAGCCTTCGATCGCTTCGAGCCTATCGAGAAGACCGCGTTCAGCTGCCTCGACGAGCCGGCGTTCACCACGGCACTCGAGCAGACCGGCCGCCACCACATCATCATCGCCGGGATCGAGGCGCACGTGTGCCTGCTTCAGACCTCCATGGATCTGCTGGAGGCGGGCTACACACCGGTCGTCGTGGAGGACGCAACCTCCTCGCGCAGGCGCAACGACAAGCAGGTCGCGATCGAGCGCATGCGTCACGCCGGCGTGGTGGTGACCACTACCGAGTCCATCCTCTTCGAGCTCTGCCGCTACAGCGGCACCGATACGTTCAAGGCTCTCTCCAGGCTGGTGAAATAGCTTGACCGCCTGAATCGCCGAGCCTACAATCCCAGCATCATGCGTAAGAACATCGGTTTCGTGTCTTTTCGCTTTGCCGGGACCGACGGCGTCTCCCTCGAGGCGGCCAAGTGGGCCGAGGTGTTCGAGGATCTCGGCTGCACGTGCTACTACCTCGGCGGCGAGCTCGAGACACCGGGCGATCGCTCCATGCTCGTTGAGGAGCTTCATTTCAAGCACCCCGACATCCGACGCCTCTACGAGGAATGCTTTGCCGGCGGCAGTCGCCCGGAACGGTTGACCGTTGAGCTCCATGAGCACCGAACGCGCATCAAGTCGAGCATCTACGAGTTCATCCGCCGATTCGACATCGACGTGCTCGTACCGCAGAATGCGATCACCATCCCCTTGAACGTGCCGCTCGGCATGGCGCTCACCGAGATCATCGCCGAGACGCAGATACCGACCATCGCTCATCATCACGATTTCTTCTGGGAGCGTAAGCGCTTTCTCACCAATTCCATCTGGGATATCCTCAACGCCGCCTTCCCGCCGCATCTGAAGAACATGCACCACGTGGTCATAAACACCTCCGCACAGAACCAGCTGGCGCTTCGCACCGGCATCGCATCGACGCTGATCCCGAACGTCATGGAGTTCGAAAGCCCGCCGTCCGGCATCGACGAGTACAATGCCGACGTGCGCGAGGCGCTGGGCCTCGAGCCGGATGAGCTCCTGGTTCTGCAGCCGACGCGCGTGGTGCAGCGCAAGGGCATCGAGCACGCCATCGAGCTCGTCGCCCGCCTCGACCGAAAGGCCGCGCTGGTCATATCCCACGCCTCCGGCGACGAGGGCTACGAGTATCAGCAACGGGTGCACGAGTTCGCAGATCTCCTCGGTGTCCGCGCGCTCTTCGATGACCACGTCATCGACGACACCCGCGGGACGACGCCGGAGGGCCGGAAGGTCTACAGCCTGCAGGACGTCTATCCGCACGCCGATCTCGTCACCTATCCATCCCTGATAGAGGGATTCGGAAACGCCTTCCTCGAGGCCGTGTACTTCCGAAAACCCGTGCTCGTCAACAACTATTCCATCTACTCCCACGACATAAAGCCGCTCGGCTTCGACGTGATCGAGATAGACAATTTCATCTCTTCCGAAACCGTCGAGCGCACGAAACGGGTTCTCGACGATCCCGATCTGCGTGAGCACATGGTCGAGAAGAACTACCGACTTGCCTGCAAGTACTTCTCCTACCATATTCTGCGCACCAGACTGCACTATCTGCTGACGGCGATATTCGGGGAGGAACGCTCCGCCGACGGTTGCGGCGGATAGCACAACGAGGGAAAGGACGATACATGAAACGCCGCTTACGCACAGGGGCAGCAGCTCTTCTCTTCCTTATGATGGGCACAACCGCCACCGCCCAGACGAATATGCTCCCGCAGCTCTTCCGCGAGCTACCCCCGGAGTTGCGCGAGGGGCTTCCCCCCGAGATGGAGTACGACGAGTATCTCGAGATGACCCGCAGCGTGGACTTCTTCTCGATGTTCATGGCCGTCTGGGTGCCCGGCTACGCCCTCTTCGGCGTAGGCGAACCGACCCTCGGCTTGGGCGTTGCGGGCGTGCGTGCCGGCGGCGCCGCCATGATTCTCACCGGGATACTGCGGCAGTGGAACGACTTCCGTGATATCTGGGAACTGTCCACTGTGATCGAGTCACCGGAGCGCTACCGCCGCGCCATAACCAACGCCTCGCTCATGGCCGGGGGGTTCTTCATAAACGGCGTCGCCTGGGCCTTCGATGTGGCGACCGCGCACCGCATCGCCGAGAACCGCAAGAGTTACGTGCAGTACAAGTACGGGGTGCTCCACGCGCTCGACGGAGACGCACAAGCGAGACAGGAGAGCTACATCCGCAGCCTCGCTGCGCAGGATGTCGAGGCGGTCGGGAATGATCTCGAACGCAGCCTCCGCACCTACATCCGCACCTATCCCGACAGCGACTTCATCCCGGAGGCCGAGTATCAGCTCGGCACCGTGCTCGCCACACAAGAGGAGGACGAGGAAGCCCTGCTCGTCCTCCTTCGCCAGCTCGCCGTGCGCCCCGACCCGCGCGTGACACCCGCCTCGCGCCGCATCGCCGCGAGCCTGGTGCAACGCAACATCAGAGCGTGGGAGGCGGATCGAGACACGCTGCTCGAGCTCATCGCGGCCCCGGAGGCATCCGGCCGGAACGCCGCGGCGGTCGGCGCGGAAGACACCACCGGCGAGGCCGACGGCACAGGGCCGGCGGCCGCGTCCCGCTACGAGTTCTATCTCGACGGGCTGCGCAGCCTCGAAACCGCGCGGTTCAGGGAGCTCTACGCCGAGCAGGCCGCGGAGTTCGTCGAGCGCTATCCGCAGTCGCCCCTCGCTCCGGAGGTTCTCCTCACCCGCGGCGACCACCTCGCCGAGCTCGATCTCCACGAGGAGGCGATCATCGCCTACACCCAGCTCGCGGTCGCCTACCCGGATTCCGAGCTGTGGTCGGAGGCGATGCTCAAGGCGGGTATCGGTCTCGAGGAACAGCTTGGGGAGCCTGAGTACGCGGCACGGTTCTACCGTCGCCTCGTCGAGCGTCGGCCGGGGAGTCGGGAGGCCGACAAGGCGCGCGAGCGCTTTTAAGGTATCAAGAACCGTGTTGGTGGATTTCGGATAAAGCGCCACAGCCCAGGGAGATGGGGCCGAATCAAGACCCATGCTCAACCCGTTACACCGGGATAAGGGCTACACGTGTGCCCGACAACGAGTTAGCCCGCCGCGCACCAACACGGTTCTATATACCCCAAGGTTATCGGAGCTTGAGCCACATGACCTCGAACGCCTCGAGGTCCACCGAGAACTCCCCCGCCCGGCCTTTCTCCCAGTGCGGGAAAAACACATCCTCGCTTATGAGCTCGCGGAAGGTGTTCTCCTGCGGTGAGCCGACATCGGCGGTGCGAAAGCGGCATTCGGCGTCGCGCGAGGAGACGTTGTGCAGGCAGAGCACGACCGGCGCGGCCGCGCCGGGGGTATCGCCGGCGCCCGCGGAACCCGCGTGGTCGGCGGCGCCCGCGGAACCCGGGTGGTCGGCGGCGCCGCGAAGGACGGCGAATACCTGGGGACCGGCCTCGAGGATGCGTTGCCCGGCGGCGGGGTGGAAGGCCGGCTCCGCGGCGCGCACCTGCAGCATGCGGCGGTAACCCTCGAAGACGGCTGCGCGCAGGGTACCCTCGGTGTTGATCTCATCGACGAGGGCGGCGTAGTCGAGCTTTTCACGGTTGATGCTGCGGTTGATGCCGGTCTGCTCGATCCCTTCCTCCCAGTTCGTCGAGCCGAGGAGGCTGTGAACGTACACGCCCGGTACCCCGGCCATGGCCAGCATGATGGCCTGGGAGGCGAGAAAGGCGCGGGCGCGCCGGCCGATCGGAAGGTTCGGGTCGGTCACGGCGGAGAGGTAATTCACGTTCATCTCGTAGGGAATCTCGCCGTCCGGGGTAGCCTTGTAGGAGATGCGCCCGCCACGGGCCCGCACCGTTTCCATCATCCGCTCGATTTCCTCCCCCGAGAGGATGCCGCGGGCCGGTAGAAGGCCGATGCCGTCGTGGGAAGCGAGGAAATTGAAGAAGCTCACCTCCTCGCTCGGTCGCTCGAGGCCGGCGGCCCATTTGGTGAGATGCCCCGTATCCTCCCGCAGAAACGCGTCGAGCACCAGCGGCGGGAGCGAGAAGTTGTAGACCATGTGCGCTTCGTTGTGGCCGTCGCCGAAGTAACTGAGGTTCTCCTCGTGCGGCACGTTGGTCTCGGTGATGATGACGACCCACGGCGCAATATCCTCGAGCACGGCGCGAAACAGCTGCACGACGAGGTGTGTCTTGGGATGATGGATCGAAGGGTGGCCGATTTCCTTCCACAGGTAGGCAATCGCGTCGAGGCGGATAATGCGAACACCGCGCTCGATATAGAGAAGCAGCACGTCCAGCATTTCCTCGAGGACCCGCGGGGAGGCAAAGTTGAGGTCGACCTGATCGGCGCTGAACGTGGTCCACACGTGCTTCGTCCCGTCCGCGGTGTCGAAGGGGGTAAGCAGCGGGTGCGCCCGTGGTCGCACGACCATGCTGAGGTCGGTATCGGGATCCACGGTGATGAAGTACTCGGTATACGGCGGCTCGCTCTTGAGGAAGGCTTCGAACCATCGACTCCGCGCCGAGCAGTGGTTGAGGACGAGATCCGCCATGAGGCTGTACTCTTCGCCGATCCGCTCGATATCGGACCAGTCCCCCATCTGCGGATGTACCCGCCGATAGTCGATGATGGAGAAACCGTCGTCGGATGAGTAGGGCCAGAACGGCAGAATGTGTACCCCCGACACCGCGCCCTCGGCCTCTTCGTCGAGGAAGCGGTAGAGATAGGAGAGCGGCGTCCCCTCGGGGCCGCGGAACTGATCGCCGTAGGTGATCATTATCGTGTCCCGCTCGGTGACCGGCAGCCCGCCCCCCTGCGGCTCCGGGGACGGCTCGTGGGCCGGCGATGTGCCGTCCGCCGCCGACGGACGCTCTATGCGCTCTGAGTAGCGCAGCAGCAGCTCGTGGACACGGGCCGCCGCGGCCTCGCCGGTATCCGGACCATAGATCGCGGACAGCAAATCATATATGCGCTCGTTCATACTCGTACTGTAGGTGGATGATCACCGATTTTGCAAGCGTCCGCGCCACTCGTGTACATACGCCCGGGACCCGGCGTATAATCGAAGAACCGATGAAACTTGCCGTCTTTCACTACCATCTTCGCCGGGGAGGCGTTGCCGGCGTGATCACGCAGGCATGCATCGCGCTCGGCCTGCACTCCGACGCCGTTGCGGAGGTGATTCTCGTCGCCGGCTCCGATGAGAACACCGACGACGTGAGCTCGCGCATACGAGAGGCTGCACCGGGGCTCGCCGTGTCGGTGCGGGTGCACCCCGAGCTGGCCTATCTCTCCGAGCAGTCCGACGTGTCGATGGCGGCGCTCGAGGCCCGCATCGTCTCCATTCTCACCGGGAACTACCTCTCGGAGGACATCGTGTGGTGGGTGCACAACTACCACCTCGGGAAGAACCCCGCCTTCACCTCGGCGCTCATCGACGTGCTCGAGACCGAGCCGGGTCAGCGGGCCGTCTTTCAGATCCACGATTTCCCCGAATGCGCCCGCTTCGAGAATCTCGCCGAGCTGCGCTCTCACGTGAGCGGAATCGTGTATCCGGTGCTGCCGAACCTGGTCTACGCGACCATCAATCTGCGCGACCGGCGCCTGCTCACCGAGGCCGGCATTCCCGAAAGCGCCGTATTCGCGTTGCCGAACCCGGTTCCTGCGCCTGCACCGCCGGGCGCCGCCGGGATTGCCGGGCCGGCCGAGGCCCCCGAGGCACCCGAGGGCCCCGATCGCAGTGAGGTTCTGCACCGCCTCGCCGGCGTCTGCGGCGAGCGATTTCCCGCCTTCGATCCCGAGGGGGCGCTCGTTCTGTATCCGGTGCGCGCGATTCGACGCAAGAACGTGTTCGAGGCGGGCTTTCTCACGCGACTTCTCAACTCCGAGCTCTCGCCGCCGGCAAACCTCATTCTGACGCTGCCGGGCACCTCACCGCTGGAGAAACCCTACTCGGACATGGTGCAGACGGCCTTCGAGGATGGAGTGCTCCCCGGCATGGCCGGCATCGGACCCGAGCTCGAGGCCGCCGGCCTGCGCTTCGAAGACCTCACGCGCGCCGCCGACCTGGTCGTTTCGACGAGCGTGCAGGAGGGATTCGGCTATGCCTTTTTCGAGGCGCCCCTGCGCGGCACCCCGCTGGTGGCCCGCTACCTCGATGTGCTCAACGGCCTCGACCACCTGTTCGAGGGCTATCCGCACGCGTTTTACCGTGAGCTCCGCGTCCCGTTCGAAAGTCCGAGCATCGACTCCATCCGAACCATCCTCCGCATCCGCTACGACGAGCACCTCGAGCGCGCGGCAGGGAGCATGCCGCAGGCGACCCGCCGCCGGGTCAAGGCTGAGATCGCAGAGATGCTCAACGCCGCCACTATCGACTTCTCGTTTCTGATGCCGCAGATACAGTACGCCTACGCGAAAGACCTCGCGGATGACGGTTTCGCCAACGAGGTTCGATCGCTGAACTTCGAAGTCGTCGGCCCGCTGCTGAGGCTTCTCGCGTCCCCCGGAGGACCGCGGGGCGCGGACGCCCGGAGCATCACCGCCGAGCTCGGCTACGCGCCCTACGCCGCGCGGTTCGAAACGCTGCTTGCGCACCTGCACGAGCGTAGCAGAAGCGGAAACGGAACGCACGGCTCGGGCGGCGCGCATGACGACGCCGCCCGCACCGACGGCACGAACGGACCCGACCCTGTGCAGCAGCGGCTGCTCGAAGCGTTTGCCCACAAAGACTACTTCCGGTTGCTCTACGGCGCGGTGGGGGAGTAGACCGCCCCTCCCGGTCCCTCCCGCCGCCGTCCG
>CAZWNS010000043.1:0-1635 GCA_964635245.1 uncultured Spirochaetaceae bacterium | reverse complement strand
TCCCTCCCGCCGCCGTCCGCCTCGAGGCCCCTGCGACGGCTTTTCGTGATGTGGTTCACGAAAAACCGACAAAACGTGCATAGAAACGCAATAGGCGGGGTTCAATGCACTCCAAAACTCGACCACTTGCAAGATCGGACACTCCGGGTTATAGTGGAGACAGAAAATCCAGAACAGTCACATGTGCTCCCGGCACCCCGACGAGCATCCAAGGGCCGGAGTACGTCCGTTCTAAAACGTTCATAAAGGAAGTTCGTATGCCAGGAAAATCCATGATCACTATCGACGGGAACACGGCTGCGGCCTATGTTGCGCACGCCCTCAATGAGGTCGTCGCAATCTATCCCATCACTCCGTCATCTCCGATGGGTGAGCTCGCCGACCAGTATTCCGCGCAGAGCCGCAAGAACATCTGGGGCACGGTGCCTCATGTCGTCGAAATGCAGTCGGAAGCCGGCGCCGCGGGCGCGGTTCACGGTGCGCTGACCACGGGCGCTCTGACGACAACCTTCACGGCATCACAGGGCCTGCTGCTGATGATTCCGAACATGTACAAGATCGCCGGTGAGCTCTCTCCGACGGTCTTCCATATCGCCGCCCGCGCGGTGGCCTCCCAGGCGTTGAGCATTTTCGGCGACCACTCGGATGTCATGGCCGCACGGGCCACCGGCTTCGGGCTCCTGTCTTCGAACAGCATCCAGGAAGTCGGCGACATGGCCCTCATCGCCACCGCGGCCTCGCTCGAGAGCCGCGTACCGTTCCTGCATTTCTTCGACGGCTTCCGCAGCTCTCATGAGATTCAGAAGGTCGAAGAGATCGACTACGAGACGATGAAGAAGATGATCAAGCCGGAAACGGTCCACGCCCATCGCATGCGGGCCCTCGACCCCGAGCACCCGTCGATCCGCGGGACCAGCCAGAACCCGGACGTCTTCTTTGCCGCTCGCGAGACGGTCAACAAGTACTACAACGCCACCCCTGCGATCGTGCAGGACGTGATGGATCGCTTCAAGAAGCTCACCGGCCGTGAGTACAAGCTCTTCCAGTACGTCGGGCACCCCGAGGCCGAGCGCGTGGTTATGCTGATGGGGACCGGTGCCGAAGCCATGGATGAGACCGTGACCTATCTCGCGGATCAGGGCGAAAAGGTCGGCATGATCAAGGTCCGTCTCTACCGCCCCTTCAGCCTCGAGCACCTCGCCGAAGCCCTGCCCGCCACGGTCAAGGCCATTTGCGCACTCGACCGCACCAAGGAGCCCGGCACGTACGGCGAGCCATTGTACGAGGACCTGAAGTCCTCGATCCCCGAGGTGATCGCCACGGGTAAGGTCGGCTTCAAGCAGATGCCGACCATTGTCGGCGGCCGATACGGCCTCGGCTCCAACGAGTTCAACGCCGGCATGGCCAAGGCCGTGCTCGACAACCTCAAGGAGACCAGCCCGAAGGATCATTTCACCATCGGCATCGAAGACGACGTGACCAACACCAGCCTCGACTATGACGAAGACTTCCGGCCGGTAGACGCCAACTTCCATCGGGCCATGTTCTACGGCCTCGGTTCGGACGGCACGGTCGGAGCAAACAAGAACTCCATCAAGATCATCGGAGAGGCGACCGACAACTACGCGCAGGGCT
>CAZWNS010000042.1:0-24352 GCA_964635245.1 uncultured Spirochaetaceae bacterium | reverse complement strand
TCCGGCGGGTGCAGCATGTCAGCCGCGTGCGCTCCGCCGCCTCGCGATCCGGTTGCTCATCACTCACGTGCCTCCACGATGTGTGTTCCAAATGCCGGCGCATTGTGGCAGAGGAACGCGAAGGTGGCAACCGGTGTCCTGAGCTGCGATTTCCCGGATTGAATCCGCATGTCGGGACATTGGAGACGAGTCCCGACTCCATGCTACTCTCCTCGCATGAGGCCGTCCGACATCACCCTCCCACAGCCGCCTTCCTTTCCGCTTCCGCCCCTTCCCGCCGAGAGTGGGGCGCGCGAGCAGGTGCTCCACGCGTTCGCCCGGCACGTGTACGGGGTGACGCCGACCGGCGAAGTGGTCGCGACCGCGCGCGAGTTGTCGCGCGATGCCGTTGCCGACGGGAAGGCCGTCCGACGACAGGTAGTCCTCACCCTGGAGCGCGAGAGCCGGTCGGTCGATCTTCATCTGCTCTTCTACACGCCCGCCGGTGCCGCCGGCGGGGCACCCGATCACACGACGGGCCCCTGTGTTCCCGCCTTCCTCGGCCTGAACTTCGGCGGCAATCAGACAGTCGAGCACGACCCTGCGATCCGAATCTCAACGAGCCATACGATCGCGAAGCCCGGGGTGCACGCGCACCGGGCGACCGAGGCGACGCGCGGCTCGGCCGCCGGACGGTGGCCGGTCGAGCAGATCGTATCCCGCGGGTACGCGCTCGTAACGCTTCACTGCGGCGACGTGAGGCCGGACAACGACGATCCGGGCGATGCCGGTGTCCAGACGCTCTTTCCCGACGCCGCGGGCGTTCCCGACGAAGAGCGGTGGGGCGCGATAGGCGCGTGGGCGTGGGGACTTTCGCGGGTGCTCGATCTGCTGGGCACGTCTTTCGGTATAGACCGGACGAGCGTCATCGCGATCGGACACTCGCGGCTCGGCAAGGCGGCGCTCTGGGCGGGCGCGCAAGACGAACGGTTTGCCGGAGTGATATCGAACTGCTCCGGGTGCGGTGGCGCGGCGATCTATCGTCGTTGCGCAGGAGAGCGGATCACCGACATCACCAGGCGTTTCCCGCACTGGTTCTGCCGGGCGCACGAGCGCTACCGTGGGGCCGAGCACGAGCTTCCCGTCGACCAGCACATGCTGCTCTCGCTGATTGCGCCGCGCATGCTGCACGTAGGCAGCGCGACCGAGGATCTCTGGGCCGACCCCCAGGGCGAGCTCCTCGCGGCGATCCTCGCGAGCGAAACGTATCGCCGCCTCGGTCGCGAGGGGCTCCCGCCCGCGTGGTCGGAGGGGCTGATTGCGCCGGCCGCCGGGGCGATCGCCGACGACGCAGACGAGACCGCAGCGCTCGATCCGGTCCCTTCGGTCGGTGGCGCCCTGCGGTACCACCGCCGCGCCGGTGCTCACGATATCACCGCGGAGGACTGGGCGGCGTACCTCGATCACGCCGACTACCGATTTCGAATGCGGACAAATGCACGGGAATAGGACGCTTTCGCTTACTGTCTATTGCTGATCGCGATAGTTTCAGACGGTGGCAGTTACGAGTGGGGCCTAAGGAGAACACGGGACGAGCAGTCGGAACCGGGAGCTTCCGGTGCTGACCGGCGCGTGGCGATCGTAGCGCTCCTGCGAGCCGTAGCCCTGGGGCGCGTAGCCATGCGGTCCGCGCATGCCGTGCCGTCCGCCGCGCGCGCCGAGACGACGCCGAAACGACGCCGCGCCGGGAAAAAGCTTCCCATAGACAAAACACGGGAAAGTTTTTCATGCTGATGGGAAGCCGGGCCGATATACGAAACAGGGGCCCATGTCGCCCGCGCATGTCCCTGTGCAGGAGGAGACCGACCGTGCAGCATTTTCGACCTTCGAGACTCTTTACCATTCTGATTCTGATCATGAGCCTGGCGACCGTCGTGAGCGGTCAACAGGCCGAGGACGCTCAGGACGATCCCGAAGACGGAGGGCGGGGCTACACGGGTACGTGGTCACTCGTGATCGGACCGAGCCGTCTCGTCTGGGAACTGGAGGCGGACAGCTACGAGTTCTACGCCTATCAGGCCGAGACGATACGAATCGGATCGCGGGGCGAGCTCAGCGTCGAGGAAGACGTCATCACCTTCCTCTCGCGCGAGACCACCGACGACGGGGAGGAGTGGGAGGAGGTCGAGCTTCCCGAAGAGGAGGCGAGCCGGTCCTTCGCCTACAGCGTCGAGGAGCGCAGAGGGACCGATGACGAGAACGGCGACGTGGAGTTGCTTCTCAGGCTCGCTGTCGAGGGGCGGCCTCAGTTCTTTACCGACTACCGCGAGGGCGCCGGAGAACCGCAGGAGGGGGACAACGGCGAGGACGCAGAAAACGGCGCCGCCGGCAACGCAGACGACGGAGCGGCCGTCCCCGACGGCGATCACCAGGGCGACTGACCCCCGGCAAGCGCGGGCGCGGCCCCGTCAGGACGCCAGCGGCTCCACCTCGGCAAATACCGGATAATGATCCGAGGGATAGATTCCCTCGTGCTTGTGCCGCTCGATGTAGCCGTTGCGAATTTCGAGTTGCTCCGACACGAGTATGTGATCGATTCGCGGCCACAGCGTAACGCCGAATCCGAAATGAAACGTCCCGCGCCGGTTTGCTTCGATTACCGGCTCCAGTCCGAGCTCGGTGAGCGCGCGCACCGGCGGTGAACCCCGAAACGAGTTGAAATCACCAAGCACGACGAGCGGCATCTCGAGGTGGCCGAGCTGACGGATGGTGTCGATAATCAGCTGCGCCTGGCCTCGACGAAAGTTCGGATTGCGGGCATCGAGATGCACGTTGTACACCACGATCTGCTCCCTCTTCTCCCTGTCCCACAGGACGCCCCACGCGGCAAAGGACTTACAGAGGTGCCGTGCCGCCTGGTGCCGCCGGATGCGGCTATGCGGGCGGCCCCGCAGCAGCTCCGCATCGATTCCGCCGGAGATCACGAGGCCGTCCTCGTCAAAGGCGAGAAACCCGCTGTTGCGGGTCTCCAGTCGTTCGCTGCGAATGAGGATGGGATTGTCGGCCGGCGGCTCGGCCGGCACGGTGCCTACGGCCGCTTCGAGTGTAGGGAACGTATCTGTGAGCCACTGCAGCTGATCGACGTCGTTCGGGATCCCATGGGTCCGGTTCGTGACCTCCTGCAACGCAAGTACGTCGGGATCCTGCCGGCGTATCAGCGACTCGATGATCTCGCGCCGTCGCGTCCACCGCAGGCGTCCGGTGTTGCCCACCGCGGTTGTGCGAATATTGAAGGTTCCGAACTTCAGCACGTCCGGGTTCATCTCGCCTCGATGTCCTCTCCCGCGGTCCGGCCGAGATCCATGAAGACCTCGGAAATCGTCGGATGAGCGTGCGCCGTCCGTGCGGCATCGTAGACGGTTCCTTCAAAGCGTATCATGGCCGCCGCCTCTCCGATGAGATCCGACGCGTTCTCGGCGAATATCTGCACGCCGAGGACCTCGCCGTATGTCGCGTCGAAGAGGATCCGCACGAAGCCGTCTCCCGCGCCGCGGATCAGGGCGGTGCTGTTCTCGGTGAGCGGGGCCTCGACGCTGCGAAAGTCGACACCGTCGGCCTCGAGCTCCGGCTCGGTCCGTCCGACCTGGGCAATTTCCGGCTCGCCGTAGACGACAACCGGCTCGCTGCCCGCGACCCAGGGATCGGTGACGCCGGCGATGTGGTTCACCGCGTAGAGTCCCTGAGCGGACGCACTGCGGGCGGTGGGCATCATCCCGTTGACGTTGCCGACGGCGTAGATGGTCTCCACGCTCGTGCGCAGGTAGGCGTCAACACTCGGAAACGGGCCGGCCATCTCGAGGGAGATATCCCCGCCCGGCAGGACGCCGCGCTCGGCGATACAATTGATGAGGAGATCGCAGGGCGCGCTCTCGCTTCCTATCTTCAGGCGGCCGTTTCCGTAGCTGTAGGTGGCGGCCTCGGTGATGATCTCTACGCCGGCCTTCTTCAACCGCCGGGTGACGGCTTCCACGAGGCGCGGGCCGAGCATCGGCAGCAGCCCGGGCGTCGCCGTGGCGACGGTGACCGTGGAGCCGAGCATGGAGAACAGCTGTGCGTACTCCACCGCGACGGGCGTGGTCCCGAGGACGACCACGCGCTCGGGGACCTCCGGCGTCGAGAGAGCGGTCCATGCGGTTGCGGTGCGCTCGGCAGGCATATCGAAGGGCGGCGCGACGGTGTCCGAACCGGTGGCGAGGATGATACGGCGGCCCTCGATCACGCGGTGTTCCACGCGTACCGAGGTGCCGGACGCAATCTCGGCCTCACCTCGTATTCGCTCCACCCCCCGGGCCTGCAGTTTCGCCTCGATGCTCGCGCCCATGCGCTCGGCTACCTGGGCCGAGCGCTGCAGGGCCGTGCGCAGGCTGAACCGCGCATGCTGCGTATCGAGACCTTCCACTCCGAAGTGTGAGGCCGTCATCACCTGGCGAAAGAAGCGTGCAGCTTCGAGCATCCCTTTCGACGGAACGACACCGGCGTGGAGGGCCCGACCGCCGGTGCGGCCGCGCTCGATCAGCAGCGTCTTCATGCCGAGTTGTCCCGCCCGCAGCGCGGCCACATATCCGGCCGGTCCTGCTCCGATGATGATTACGTCGTACATGTGGTGCCTCCTCAATCAATGAACATGGACGCCGGACTCTCGAGGAACTCGACGATGTCGTTCAGAAACCGCGTGGCCTCGCCACCGTCTACTATGCGGTGATCAACGCTGAGCGAGAGCGGCATGATCGTCCCGATCCCGATCTCGTCGCCGCCGGGGCCTTCGATCACTATGGGACGCTTGTGGATGCGACCGATGCCGAGGATAGCCGCTTCCGGATAGTTTATGACGGGCACCGCGAACAGCCCGCCTATGGAGCCGTAGCTGGTCACCGAGAACGTGCCGCCCTTGAGCTCATCCATCGAAAGCTTACGCTCCCGTGCCCGGGTCGACAGGTCGTCGATTGCGGCGGCGATCTCCGAGAGCGGACGGCGGTCCACGTCGCGAATGACCGGCACGACGAGCCCGTCGTCGGTGTCGACGGCGATCCCGAGATTGTAGCGGTGATAGTAGATCATCCGGTTGTGCTCCAGGTCCATCTCAGCGTTGAGGCTCGGGTGGCGTTTGAGCGCCGCGGCGACGGCCTTGAGGACAAAGGGGAGGTAGGTCAGCCGCACGCCCCTGTCGGCGAAGCGCTGCTTGTGCCTGGCTCGAAGCTCCACGAGCTCGGAGATCTCCGCCTCCTCCGTCACGCTCATATGGGCGGCGTTGTGCTTTGACTCCACCATATGTCGCGCGATGGTCTTTCGAATGCCCGAAAGCTGACGGTACTCGAGCTCCTCCGTCTCCTCGTCCGCCGGCCGGGGCCCCGTGCCGGGTTGGCCGCCGACGCCGCGGGGGGCACCCGTGCCGCCTGCCGTCGCCGCCGCGCGGCCACCCCGGCCGCTTCGGCCTGGTGCGGCCGTCTCACCGTCGGCCTGCCGCTCGGCGAAGCGGTGGACATCGTCCTTGGTGACCCGACCGGCGGGACCGGTGCCTCGAATCCGGTTGATGTCGATGTTCAGATTGCGGGCGACGGCCCGGGCAACCGGGGTCGCCAGTGCCTTTCCGCGCCGGCGGCCGGACTGGGTTTCCTCGGAGCGGTCCACGCCCTCGTCGCTCGCCGGAAGATAGGCCCCCTCGCCGGCCACCTCGATGGTTCCCACGACTCCGCCGTCGCCCTCGTCGACCGGTTCCTGGCTGGGCGGCGCCGGTTTCTCCTGCGCGATCTGCTGCGCTTCTTCGCTCGATACCCCTTCGATCTCGAGCTCCACGAGGGGATCCCCGACGTTTATGGTGTCGCCCTCGGATCCGTAGAGGGCGACGACGGTCCCGTCGCGGGGAGAGGGAATATCGGTGACGACTTTGTCGGTCTCCATCTCAACGAGGGGATCGCCGGTCTGGACCTGCTGTCCCCTCTTCACTCGCCACTCTACGATCTGGCCTTCGGTGATGCCTTCTCCGATGTCGGGAAACTTGAACATGTGTCGCATTGGACCGGCCCTCCCTAAAAGTGTACCAGATTCTGGATCTCGTAGAAGATCCGTTGCGGATCCTGCATATAGAAATGCTCGCCCTGCGGCAGCGGCACAATCGTGTCGAATCCGGTCAGCCTCCGCGGCGGCGCCTCGAGATGCAGGAACGCTTCCTCGACGGCGATGCTCATGAGCTCCGCGCCGGGCCCGTAGCTCGACGGTGCCTCTCCGACGAAAAGCATGCGGCCGGTCTTTCTGATGGATCGCCCGATCGTTTCCCGATCGACGGGATAGATGGTTCTCAGATCGACGAGCTCGACCGAGATCCCCGCCTGCTTTGCCGGCACCATGGCCTTCTGCACTTCCCGAATCGTGGCGCCGTAGGCCACCACCGTGATGTGCTCGCCCGGCTGCACCACACGCGCGCTGCCGAGCGGGATGCGGAAGGGTTCCTCGGAAACCTCCTGCTTCACGGCCCGGTAGATGCGTTTGGGTTCCATGAAGATCACCGGGTCGTTGCTCTCGACGGCGCTCATCAGCAGGCCCTTCGCATCGTGCGGCGAGGAGGGGATGACCACCATGAGACCCGGAATATGGGCGTAGATCGCCTCCATGCTCTCGGAGTGATGTTCGATGGCGTTGATGCCGCCTCCGTAGGGCATGCGCACCACCACCGGCATGGGGTACCGGCCGCGCGTGCGGTTTCGCATGCGGGAGATGTGAGAGATGATCTGATTGAACGCCGGATAGGAGAATCCGGAGAACTGCATCTCGACGACCGGTCTTAGCCCCGCTGCGGCCATGCCGACCGCCGTGCCCGCAATTGCCGACTCCGCGAGTGGGCTGTCGAAGACCCGATCGGCCCCGTATTTCTGCTGAAGCCCCTGGGTTACGCGGAACACGCCGCCTTCCACCCCGACGTCTTCGCCGTAGACGACGACCTTCTCATCAGCCTCCAGGGCATGATCGAGGGCGCTGGTGAGCGCCTGCACCATGTTGATCGCCTTCATCCCTGCGCCTCCTTCCAGTTGAGAAAGCGCTCGTAGGCGACCTTCTGCCGCCGGAGCTCTTCGGGCATTTCCTCGTAGTGCCACCGGAACACGTCGTCGAGCTCGTAGGGGCCGTAGTTTTCCGCCTCGAGAAACTGCCGGTCGATCTCCTTGCGATACTCACGGAGCAGCTGCTTTTCGTTCTCCGACCACGCGTTCTTCGCTTCCAGGTAGGCCCGCAGCCGGTTGATGGGATCCCTCTTTTCCCACTCCGTTTCCTCCTCCTTCGTGCGGTAGCGCGAGGGATCGTCGGATGTCGTGTGGGCACCTTTGCGGTAGGTCACCGCCTCCACGAGCACCGGTCCCTTCCCGGCGCGAGCGTGGTCGACGGCCGCTTTCATCACCTCGTAGGAAGCGAAGAAGTCGTTTCCGTCGACCTGGATACCCGGAATGCCGTAGGCGCGGCCCTTCGCCGCGATGTTGCGCGCGGCCGTCTGGCGGTGCGAGGGCACCGAAATCGCGAACTGGTTGTTCTGCACGAGGAATACGACCGGAACCTGCCATACCCCGGCGAAGTTCAAACCTTCGTGAAAATCGCCCTCCGAGGCCCCCCCGTCCCCGACACAGGCGCACACGACCTGATCGGTTCCCGCTTTCTTCACCGCAAACCCCACGCCGGTGCCGTGCGGTATCTGGCTTGCTACCGGCACCGACAGCGGCAGCGCGTTCCGCGCGTGTTCGAAGCGCGAGGCGTCCTCATGGCCGCGCCAGTAGAGAAACAGCTCCTTCAGCGTGACGCCTTTTGCCAGCCACATCCCGAGCTCGCGGAACGCCGGCACGAGCCAGTCGTCCTCCCGGAGGAGCATCCCTGCGGCCACCTGAATGGCCTCCTGGCCCAGGTTGGGCGGATATGTGAACATGCGGCCCTGGCGTTGGTAGGAGACGGACATGGTATCCGCCTGTCTGGCAAGAAGCATCTGCTTGAGCGCCTCGACGGCCTCCTCGTCGGAAACCGGCTGCTTCCATCCCGTGCGCTTCACGCGCCCCTCGTTGTCGAGGACCGATACCATGTCGTCGGAGAGTGGGTCGAACTCATCGAGAAGCATCTCTTCCTCCTTTAGTCATACAAATTGTACCGTACCGCCGGCCGCTTAGAAAGTACCATCCGGCGTCTTGACGGGGCCAGAGGCGTGTGTGAGCGACCCGGGGCAGGCTGTGGGCTTCGCCGCTTTCGCCGTTCTCTGCGGCGCCTCTGAGCATTTTTGTTGTCATTCCGGCGAGCGCCCGGTAGAATAGCGCCCGTGAACACCGAATCGGCCGCCAACAGAAACAGAGGTATCTAGCACATGTTTGTCATCGCTCTGGCAGTAGCCCTTACCGGAAGTCTCGTCGCACTGATCTATGCCGTCGTGCGCACGCGATGGATCTACCGGCAACCGGTTGAAAACGAGGAACTGAAGCGCATCGGGGGATACGTGTACGAGGGGGCGATGGCCTTCCTGTCGCGGGAGTACCGGGTGCTCATTCCCTTCGTTATCATCGTTGCTGCCTTTCTTGCGTTTGCAAATGAGGGAGCCCTTCGGTTCCAGTCGGTGGCGTTTGCCCTCGGCGCCGGGACCTCCGGGCTCGCCGGCTACATCGGCATGAAAGTGGCGACGTCGAGCAATTCCCGCACCACCCACGCGGCGCAGGAAAGTCTCGACCGGGCCCTGCAGGTCTCCTTCTCGGGCGGAAGCGTCATGGGTATGAGCGTGGTCGGCCTCGCGCTTGCCGGTATCTTCGCGGTCCTTGCCGCCTCCGCCGCGGTATTCGGCTTTACGAGCTCCATCCTCGACGTGACGGTGTTTCCGATTCTCTCGGGGTTCTCCCTCGGGGCCTCCTCGATAGCCCTCTTTGCCCGGGTGGGCGGGGGTATCTACACCAAGGCGGCGGACGTCGGGGCCGACCTCGTCGGAAAGGTCGAGGCCGGTATCCCGGAGGACGATCCGCGGAATCCGGCAACGATCGCCGACAATGTCGGAGACAACGTGGGTGATGTCGCGGGCATGGGTGCGGACCTTTTCGAATCCTACGTCGGAAGCCTCGTGGGGGCGATGATTCTCGGCGTATCGGTCGCCGGAAGCGAGGTGACGCGCATCAAGCTCGCCGCCCTTCCGCTTATCCTCGCCGCTATCGGCGTAGCGGCCTCGGTGATCGGCATCGGGTTCGTGCGCGCGAAGCCCGGGCGCTCGCCCCAGCGCGCACTGAACCTCGGGACCTTCGGCGCCTCGCTGATTGCGGCGGTCGGCGCGTTCGCGACCATCATGCTGCTGCTCGGCGATACGAGCTTCGGCGGCGGCTCAGGGGCGATTCAGGTCTTCGTCGCGATGGCGCTCGGCCTTGCCGCGGGGCTCGCGATCGGAATCCTCACCGAGCAGTTCACCGGAACCGGCACACGCCCGGTCAGGGCGATCGTGCAATCGAGCTTCACCGGCCCGGCGACGACGCTCATCACCGGCATGGGCATGGGCATGCTTTCCGCCTTCCCGCCTATCATCGTCATCGGAGCCGCGATTCTCGGAGCCGCCGCGCTCGCGGGACTCTACGGTGTGGCGATCGCGGCCCTCGGCATGCTCATCACCCTCGGCATACAGCTCGCGGTCGACGCCTACGGGCCCATAGCGGACAACGCCGGCGGCCTCGCCGAGATGGCGGAGTTCCCGCGAGGGGTGCGTGAGATCACCGACGAGCTCGATGCGGTGGGAAACACCACGGCGGCGATCGGAAAGGGCTTCGCGATAGGCTCGGCGGCGCTGACCGCCATCATTCTGTTCTCCGCGTTTCAGCAGACGGTGGGCGTGGAAGTCATCAATCTCACCGATACCGATGTGCTCGTCGGCATCCTCCTCGGCGCGGTCATTCCCTATCTGTTCTCCTCGATGGCCATGAATGCCATCGGCACGGCCGCCTTCGCGATGATCGAGGAGGTGCGCCGACAGTTTCGCGAGCGTCCGGGAATCCTCGAGAACACCGAGAAGCCGGATTATGCGCGCTGCGTCGACATCTCCACGAGCTCGGCGTTGAAGAAGATGATGCTTCCCGGTATCGTGGCGTCGGCAACACCGCTTCTTGTCGGATTCGTCGGCGGAATCGGGATGCTGACCGGCGTGCTGGCAGGCGTGACCGCCTCCGGCGTGGTCCTGGCGATCTTCATGTCGAACTCGGGCGGCGCCTGGGACAACGCGAAGAAGATGATCGAGAGCGGCGAGGGCGGCGGTAAGGGCTCCGAATCTCATCACGCGGCGGTGGTCGGGGACACCGTCGGGGACCCCTTCAAGGATACCGCGGGTCCTTCACTCAACATTCTTATCAAGCTGATGGCGGTGGTCTCCCTCGTCATCGCCCCGATCTTGAGAAACTACTGGGGTGGTTAGAGATGGAATATAGCAACAGGCTCTATGTTGTTCTGTACCCGAACGTTGCACTGATCGGTTCACAACTCGGCCCTGAGGATTTTGCGAAGCACTACAGCATCGGTCCGACCCGCTACTACTTCGGAAAGGTGATTTTCGCCGAAATCGATCCCGAGTTCCGCGACCCGTTCTTCGATATCGAAGCCATTCTGCCGGAGCTCAAACCGCACGAGGACGGGCAGCCGAAGGCCACGAAGTTCATCTCGAGCTATCGGGTTCTCGAGCACCTCGATCTCGATTCGGTGCGCATGCTCTACCTTGCCACGCACGAAGGCTACGTGCAGGCGCTCGCTCCGGCGGCGTACGAAGCGCCCGAGGAAGCGGGTGCGGTGCGGATCTTTGCCGAGATCGCCCCGATTCGCATGATGGTGCTCGCCGATTACGACTTCGAGGAGTTTGCCGGGCACGTCACCGACCCCAAGTACCGCAAAGGGGCGCCGACGATGTTCTATACACAGCTCGACGTGGATATTGAGAACTTCATTCGCGAGCTCGACGATAACCCGTTCCTGCAGTCACCGGTGCTGAGCATTCATCCTTCCTCCCTGCGGGACGCGTTTTTCGAGCTCAAGAAGTATCCGGACAAGCACACCAAGGGTCTCAGTGTCGACAGCTCGATGGACGCGATTTCCTACAAGCAGATCCGAAACGGGTTCATGTTCGCCTCCCAGGGGAAGTCGCGTTTCTTTCCGATGCCTTCGCTGCGGGAGCTCGAGGACAACAACTATCGCTTCTGGAAGAGCTTGTAGGCGCACGCGGCCGCGACTACAATCGGAAACCGGTGGTCGTCGGCGCGCATGAACAGGTTTCTCCGATCCGGGCGGTTTCTGCTCTTCTCGTATTTCGCCGTCGTCATTGCGGTCGGCACGGTGCTGCTGTCGCTGCCGGTCGCCTGGGCCGGGCCGGAGCGGCTCGCGGTGCTTGACGCGCTCTTCACCTCGGTGTCGGCGGCCTGCGTGACCGGGCTCATCACGGTGAACACCGCGAATTTCAGCCTCTTCGGCAAGCTGGTGATCCTCGCCGTCATCGAGGCGGGCGGGCTCGGCATCATCGCGTTCTCCACCCTCTATCTCTGGCGACCCGGCGCGCGAATCTCGCTGCGCAACCGCAAGCTCATCCGGGATTTCTCCCTCGAGTCGGTGGAGTTTCAGCCGCGCCGGATTCTTCGCGGCATCATTCTGTGGACGTTCGGCGTGCAGCTTGTGGGAGCGCTTGCCCTCTACGCCGGGTTCAGCCGGGCCGGTGTGGAGACACCGTTCCTGACCTCCGTCTTCCACGCGGTCTCGGCGTTCTGCAACGCCGGGTTCTCGCTCTTCTCCGACAACCTCGAGCGCTTCGCCGGGTCGCCCGCGGTCACCGGGAGTATCATGGTGCTGATCGTTATCGGAGGGCTGGGCTTCGTGGTGCTCGAGGACGTGAGAAAGCGCGTGCTCGGCCGGCGCAGGCGTCTTACCCTGCACTCGCGCGTCGTGCTCGCGGCGACGGCCGCCTTCATCCTGCTCGGAACCCTCGGATACCTCCGGCTGCTGCCCGCGGACGCGGTCCGCGGCGCCGAGGCATCGGAGTTGCCGGCTGCCGCCGGGGCCCGTCTCTCGGCGGCGCTCTTCCAGAGCGTCACCACCCGTACCGCGGGCTTCAACACCATCCCCCAGGGGGAGATGACGCTGCCGGCGCAGTTTTTGACCCTGGTCCTGATGCTCATCGGCGGCGCTCCCGGCTCCACCGCGGGCGGGCTCAAGGTCACGACCGTGGTGCTCGTCGTCGCAGCGGCGCTGACGGGGACCGACCGGCAGGGCGAGCTGCAGCTCGGCCGACGCCGCGTCGCCCCCGACATCGTGCGAAACGCCTTCGCCTTTGCCGTGAAGGCCACGCTGCTGCTCGGCGTTGCCGTCTTCGCGCTGCTGATCGCCCAGCGGGTGACACCGGGTGGCCGATGGGCGTTTACCGACGTGGTGTTCGAGGCCTTCTCCGCATTCGGGACGGTGGGATTATCGACCGGCATCACCCCGCATCTCACCTCGGCCGGCAAGCTGGTCATCATCGCGACGATGATCGCCGGGCGACTCGGGCTGATATCGCTCGTAATGCCGGTCGACCGACGGGAGAAGCGCCACGCGATCGACTACCCGCGCGGCGGGGTGCTGCTGGGCTGATCGGGACCTTCGAGAGGAGATGAGAGATGAAGCAGTTTGCATTGATAGGTATCGGCGTCTTCGGCCGGCGCGTGCTGGATGAGCTCCTCGAATACGATGTGGAGATCCTCATCATCGACCGGGACGAGGAGGTGGTGCAGGAGTACGAAGACCGCGTGGCCGCCGCGTATGTGGCGAACGGGATCCGACGGGACACCCTCGAGCGCATCGTTCCCGAGACCGTCGATGCGGCAATCATCGATCTCGGCAAGAACACCGAGGCTTCGATCCTGGTAAGCAACTACCTCTCGAAGATGGGTGTGCGAAAGATCATCGCCAAGGCGGAGACCGAGCAGCACGGAGAGATACTCTCGATCGCCGGCGCGACCGACGTCATCTACCCCAACCGTGAAGCGGCGCTGAGGCTTGTGCTGCCGCTGGTCTCGGCCTCGATGCTGAACTACTTTCCGATCGGCAAGAACCTCGTCATCGCCGAGCTCGAGCTGCCCGAGCAGTTCGAGGGCAAGTCGCTCGTCGAGGCCGACCTCCGAAAGAACTATAAGGTCAACGTGATCGCCGTGCGAAAGCACGGGCGGGACGAGTACGACTTCGTCTCCCCGGTCTATCAGATCGAGGCGGGGGATGTCCTTCTCGCTGCAGGGGAGGAGGAGAACATCGCCGACATGCCGGGAAGCGTTGCCGACAGCGGGGCGGGGCGACGGGGTCCGAACGTGTTCGAGCAGTTCTTCCGGGGTCGCCGGGTCCAGTAAGAGCGTCGAGCTCCGCAGGCTCCGCCCGCTACCAGTCGCGCACCGGCACGCCGAGCAGCATCCTGAGGTCCACGAACTGGCCGATGTGATAGGAGTTGTGGTCGGCGAGGGTCAGCGCTTCGTGGAAGAGATTGTGCCCGCTGCCGTGCGGGAAGGGCTCGAAGAGATCCTGTTCGGGATCCGCGATGACACTGCGCATCCACTTGAGGTCGGCCTCGAATCGGCGTACCGTCTCGTGCCAGGCGGCCTCATCCGGCGGTCCGTCGGCCTCGGGCCAGAAGCCGCCGGGGTAGGACGGGGAGTCGTGCCGCTGGTTTCGTACGAAGTCCACGATATCCCACTGGACGAGCTGGGTGTGATAGAGAAGCTGCCACGCGGTGTGTGCGAGGTTGTCAATGCGCTCGCCCGCGCGGCTCACCGGGAACCCGGCGACCGCCTCGGTGAATGAGATGTGCGCTCCGTGACCGCCGAGAAGCGAATCGAGGCGCTCTCTCAGCTGGAATCCTTTCATCCCCGCCTCCTTTCCCGCCGCCGGCAGCGGCGCTCTACCGCGGGCCCTGCCCCATGGTCAGCATGCGCACGGTTCCCTGCAGCTCCTCGATCTTCTTCTTCTGGGCGGCGATGATGGCGAGGAAGTCCTCCGGTGAGACACCCGCCCGCTGTCGGGCGTCCTCCATGCCGTCCACCTCGGTGAAATCGTTTCGGGCCTCGATGGAGGCGAGCTCAAAGGAATCCTCGTACTCCTGCAGATCGAGGGGCATGATGGGATACTGGGGCGACTGGAGGATCTTCTGCGCGATGCGGTCGATCTCACGGGAGACGAGCGAGTCCTCCCGGTCGACGACCACCGGCTTGAGCCCCCGGAGGGCGGCCGCAACCGCCTTGTCCTGATAGACAAAGCCGAGACAGCCGATGCCGACGGCGAGATTCTTACTCACGAGGTCCCGAAGGCTGTAGCCGATCTCGAGGTCCTCGGGGGACTCGCCCATGTTGAGGACGAGGTGCGGAAGAAGGGCATCGACCTGCGCTCGCGCCTCCGCTCCCGCCTTGGGGGAGATCCGCTCTATCTTCTCGAGGATCCGGCTGATGGTCGGCGTTGCGCCCGGCGCCTTGTCCTTGACCACATCCTTGAGATAGTTGACGACCTTCTTCGGCGAGGCGAGGTTGCGCTGCAACTGGCGGAACACGGCGTTCTTGAGAAAGTTATAGGCGTTCAGTATTGCCGGAGTCTGGGGCGTGCTCACGATGATGCCGGCGTTCGCGATGAGAAAGAAGTCTATGACGTTGAGGCCGGTGCCCGAGCCGAGGTCCAGGATGATGAAGTCAGCGTCGATCTTCTCGATCCTGGAGATGAGCCCCTTCCTCTGGGAGTGCATCAGATTCGCCGTTCCGGAGACGAGCACATCGCCCGCGACGAACTTGAGGTTGGTGTAGGGGGTATCGGTGAGCAGAGAGTTGAAGTCGAGCGACCGGTCGGAGACGTAGTTCCCGATGCCGGCCTGGCGGTTTTTGAGACCGAGATAGGTGTGCAGATTCGAGCCGCCGAGGTCGAGATCGATGAGAACCGTTCGACGCCCGTACGCCGCCAGCATAATTCCGAGGTTTGCGCTGATGACCGACTTCCCCACGCCGCCTTTGCCGCTGGCAACGGGAATGACCTTTCGGAGCTGGTTCTGGTTGATGATCATCCGCTGCGCCTCGCTCGCATGCTCTTGCGGCCCATTATATATGATTTTCCCCCGGCTGTAACACCGGGTATACGATATGGGAACAGCTGCCGATAATCGGGACTAGGTGGGCGATTTACCCTTTCTATTTCGCGAGGAAACCGCTATAGTATCCGGCGGGGCGTATGATAGAGGATTTTGATCTGCACCCGGCACGCCGGGTATTTCACCTCGACGATGAGTGCTATGTCCTCTACCTTGGACGTAGCACCGACGACTACAAGCCATTTCTGCGCGTGGGCACTTCACACGACCTGCCCGCGGAAGTGAGGCCTCTTGTCTATTCGGTCGTAGTGACCGATCTCCTGCCCGGTAGCCCGTTGCTCGAGCAGGCCAACGTGCCGCCCGGCTACGGAGAAGAGTTCCGCTACATCGGTGATCCGGACACCGTCGAGCGCTTCAAGCGCTACCTCCACCATACCGAAATCCCCACCGTCGGGTACGAAGAGGCGCACGAGGAGCTCGAAGAGCAGGGCGCCTACGCCTACTTCTACGACGACGGCAATCTCCGGCTAAAGTTCGATAAGACCGAAATCTTCAATCTCAAACGTCGCGAGGAACAGGACGCGCACTACACCGAGCGGGCCCGCCGCGTGAAAACGCTCTTCCTGAAGAGCCGCACGAAGTACGCAACGCGCGTGCTCAACGACGCCGGCTTTTTCGTTGCCGGAGGACACTCCTACCTCTACAGCCGCGGGCGCATCGCCGCGCTCGGGACCGACGAGGCGTACTTCACCTCCCTTGCGGCGAGCGGCATCGACCCCGATCGGGTCGGCGCCGTAGTTGCAACGGAGCCGGACGAGGGGCTCGTGCGGCTCATGAAGCGTATTCGCGGCACCGGGCAGCTGCGCATCCTCTCGACGCACAGCGAAAGCGTGCGCCCGGTCGCCGATCTCTTTGCCGGCGACGGTAAGCTCGCGCTCAAGTACGAAATCGCGCGGCTCACCAACGACAAGTTCGTGCCGCTCCTCGACTTTCGCATCACGAGCGCGGACGGCGGGTACGCGGTTGAGCGAAGCGATTTCCCCTTCGCCGTGCGATTCGTCGCGAACGACGAGAAGAGCACGAAAGCGCGCGGCGAGGGCTTCACGGTCGACGCCGCGGGCGGCCGGTGGCGATTCTCGGGAGCGGGGACTTCGGCCGACGGGCCGCTTCTGGAGGGCACGCTATACCGGTTCGATGACCGCGAGCCGCCGACGGCCGACCGGCTCATCTCCGACTATCTTCCGGCCGCCACGGCCGGCTCCAGGTCCGACGCCCTCAGTCGCGCCGAGGACGCGGCCGCAGCCGCCGTCGCCGAGTTCTTCCGGCTGGCGGGCAGCGGCTCCGACGCGCAGGCGGCGGTAAAGAATGTGCGCACGACGCTCGACTCCGTCGACGAGAACCTCACGCCCCTGTTCTGGGTGTATCTCGAGAACGCGCGGGCGGCGGCGACGCTGCAGGCCGCCCGGGAAGAGAGCCGGGCACGCAGCTACCAGCAATTCCTCTCGGCCCTCCTCAAGCCCGCTGCCCCGCCCGAATCGGTGCGGTTGCTTCCGCTTGTCGCCGATGTCTACACGGGTGGACTCTCCGCACAGGCGTCGTCGACACCGGGCGGGATAACGGTGCTCTACCGCCTCACCGACGCGGTGACGGCCGACAGCCTGGGGTTTGCGGAGGAGCTCAGCGAGCGCTACGGTGAGACCGTCGCGCCCACCGATCCCGCCGTATTCGATGACGAGCGCGAGCGTCTCTACGACCTGCTGGCGGGGCTCGACGTGGTGAAGGCACGGATTCCGAAGCACGAGCGCACCGAGGAGCGCGAGCGCGCGGAGGCCGAGCGACAGGCGCGTGAAGGGGGCGGGCAGGCCGAACGGGCACGGCGCGCCGAGCGGGGCGGCGAGTCCGGCGGCTCGCGCAACACCCGTCGGGCCCGACGGCGGCGGACTCGTGTCGGGATCGCCGCGGTGCTTCTGATACTGCTGCTCGGCGGGCTCGGCTATCTGCTGCTCGGTCCCGGGGTCGGACCTTCCGGAGCCGACGGAGAGCCGATTGCCGCAACGGACGGCGAGGAGAACGGAGATGCGGGTGAGCCCGCCGGTGAAGACGGCGACGGGGAGGGGGGCGCCGGCGAGCGTGAGGGCGGCGCAGACGAAGACAGCGGCGACGACGCGCCCGACAGCGGGATTCCCGGCCTCGAGCCACGCGAGTCCGTCGGCGGTATTGTCATTACTATTCTTGACATCATTGACATGGCAAATAGAATTGCGGTAGAGAACGGGTATCGGCCGATGGGTGCGCCCGAGGACGTCGGACCCGATCCTGACTGGATCTTCCCCGGTAATGCGTTTACGTTGCCGGATGGAACGACACGCACGGTGGTCGAGGGAGATACGATCTGGGGCATTGCCGCCGATTTCATTGAGAAAGAGCTGGCGGTGCGCTACGAGCGGTACCTCGACATTATGAGCAGCCACGAAGACGGTGATGCCGACAGGCAGGAGGTCATCGATGAGCTTGTCTCCCTGCGCGACGCCACGCACGCCGAAAACTTCGAATCCCTTGTACAACGGTCTATCGAGGAGGTGCGAGCAGAAGAATAGCGCGCAGGCGCATATTCCGCATCAGAAATTGCGAGCCGTGTAGGATGTGCTATAATCTCTGTACGGACGGCGAACCCCAAGACTTTCACAGAGCAAAGGAGTGTAAGTATGCCAGGTCTTCCTAAGAGTCCAAATGTTTTTCACCCGACAAAGCCTTCGGCGGTGGGGTCGAGAAACAGTCTCGCACAAGAAGGGCGGTCACAGAAGGACGAGTATAAGCAGCTCATCGAAGAAGAGACCGAGAATGTTCTGAACGATATTTCGGTGAAGCTTCCGAACGAGGTGCTGGAGCAGCTCGATGTCATGGGTGGCATCAAAGAGAAGCTCTACAACTATTTCAATCAGAACTACCAGAACATGTTCAACCGCTACATCACCACCACCGAAGACGAGATGGTGAAGAAGGTGCGGAACTACGTCGACCGCGAGGAGAACAAGGTTCTCGCCCGGTACACGCCGAAAGAGATCACCGATATTCTCGATGAGATCGGCGGTGCGGACAAGTTCAATACCGGTGAAATCGAGAAGTCGATCGTCAACATGTACGGTCACCTCCAGGGACACCTGCAGCGCGGTCTCAACGACCTCGAGAACGACACGAACAGCCTGCTTCGGCAGAAGACCGATGTCGGCGCCTTCATCCGCGGTGAGAATGCCTACTCCATCGTCAAGTGTGCCTTCAAGGACAACATCAGCAAGCCGAAGACGGTCACCGACGTCAAGCTGTCGGTGAATATCCTCGACTCGGAGCTCATCAGCCCGATCTTCCAGTATCAGGCCACGGTCGAGTACCTTATCAAGGACCAGATCTCCCGTACGATTACCAATCTGATCGACCGCGAGATCGAGCGCTTCCAGGACGAGCTCGTTGACGAAGGCAAGGAGGAGCTCTCCGACTCCGAGATCATCTTCGAGAAGATCAAGCGCGTCCCGAACTACACCGACGACGACACCGAGGACGAGCAGTCGAACCGCTATCGGTTCATGGCAAAGAACCTCATCGAAAAGATCGAGGGTCTTCGCGCCGAGATCGACCCGAAAGAGTTCGACCCGCTGAACATCCGCGAGAACATCAAGAAGATCATCGATATGGAGAACATCCGAAACCGCGGATTCAACACGGCGATTAACTCGCTGACCTCCATCCTCGATACCTCCAAGATGGGCTATCAGTACATCGAAAACCTCAAGAACGCGCGTGAGCTCGTCGTCCGCGAGTACGAGGACATGGTCACCGAGCGGCTCCCCGACGAGCGCTACCAGATGCGGCTCAAGTACTACGATGCCGAGCAGCTCGCCAAGGAGCAGCAGGCATACGATCAGCAGATGGAGGCCTTCACCGTGGAGATTTCACATCTCTACGACGTGGTCGAGGCGGTCTACCAGGGCGGCAAATCGAGCATGAAGGTCGATGACTTCGACGATCTGGCAAAGCGCGTGCGCGGCCGGGTTCGCCGGGTCCGCGAGGAGCGTAACGAGCCGCTGTACGAAGACGTTCAGAAGACCTGGAACGAGATCGTCCGTATCCGGGCGGAAGAAACCGACGTAGAGAAGCTCAACCGCACCTATCTGCACGAGAAGAATCTGCTGAAGAAGATGCTCGGTCGTGCGCAGGAGCGCATCCAGGAGACGTTCGGGTTTCAGAATCCGAAGTCACGCGTCGTCCTCGATGCGCGTGCGGCCTTCCTCGAGAAACAGTTCGAGGACTTCGACTATCTGATCAATCCGTATCACATCCAGCCGGGCCTGCTGCTCGACGTAGATATCACCAGCATCAAGCGAAAGAAGTTCACCCTCAACGGCATGGCGAATGTGCTCAACGAGTTCCTCCACGGCATCTCGAAGGGCTTCCAGGACGCGGCATTCGCGTCATTCAAGCGCCGACGCTCCACCGTGCGTGAGGACCTCGATCAGAGCTTTTCCCAGGAAGGCATAGGGGAGGCCCGCAAGCAGAGCCTTTCCGAGTCCTACTACGATCAGGGCGAGCAGTCGAGTGATGCCAACGTGAAGGGCAAGGCGAACGTCACGCCACCGAAGAAGAAGGGGTCTTCGTCCGGCGATCTCGAAGAGCTGTAGGATATGGAAAACTCCCTGAATCTCCTTTCGCGCAGAGCGGGTTTTAACTCCGCTCTGCGCCATTTCAAGACCGCGAACGAGTTTGCTCGCGAGGTGCAGGACGGGTATAACCTGGCCGACCTCATCAACGAGGCGCTCGCCGACGGTGATCTGGACCGCTATCAAGTGCGGGCCCTCATCAACGCCCTGCTGGTCGACAAGTTCGATTACGCGTACAAAGCGCACAACCTGACCACGACGGTGGAAGAGGTGGACAAGCTCGTCGAACGGGTCGGGGGCTGGGGCCGCCTGCAGTTCGTTCTGGCCTATCATCATCCCCAGGCCGGCCTTTTCGTGCTGAACCCCAAGAGCAAGGTGCAGTGGGAGGATACCCTCCCGCTCATGCAGGACGAGCTCGTGGTTGTATACGTCGGCTCGGTGGACGGCGGTCTCGACGGCAAGGTGCTCGCGGGCGCCATCGACGATCTGCTGAAGCTGCTCTACGGCGGCACCGTGCGCGACAAGAAGGACTACATGGGCACCGGGGCGACGGCAGCCAAGACCCGGAAGGCGCCGGAACCGGAACCACCGCAGCCCGCGGCGGCGGGGGCGGCGGCGACCGAGGCGCCGCCGAGCAAGGCTATTCCGGGAAAGAAGCGCAGGATAACGCCGCGCTACTCGGTACTGGTGACAAACGAGCTGTTTCACAACGGTAACGTGGAGGCGTGGAAGAGGATCATCGAGAGCTACAAGAACAAGTACCACGGCCTCGATGTGCTTATCTGGTACGAGAACGAGCGTATAAACGACATCAACAGCCTGTTCAAATGGGGGAAGGTCAAACACGGCACGCCGATCATGTTCAGCGTGGTGGGCGAGGACATCAAGGGTGTGTCCAAGCTGCAGCGCTATCTCTTCGAGGGTGCAAGCCCCCGGTTCGAAGCATTCCTGAAGGGCGGCGTCGGACGTACACTGGACCTGTTCTGAAATACCACATGAGAGGCGGAAATGGGACGTATCTACTCCTTTAACAGTTCGGAGTTCATCTCCGATCCCGAAGTCCTGGAGACGATCGGCAGTCGCGGCGTGCGGGTCATGGAGCTTGCGTCGCTCGGTGCTCCGATCGCCCCCGGATTAATCCTTTCCAACGAGCTTCTCGGGGAAATCGTGGAGGATCCGTCCATCGCGTTCGACCTCTACAAAGAGCCGATCGCGCGGATGGAGCAGATCCTCGAGAAGGGGTTCAACGACAAGGACAATCCGCTTCTGGTGAAAGTCGCCGAGAGTCCGACCCTCAATATGGTCCGTACGCTGTCGTCGATCCACAACGTCGGTCTCGGTGACCACACCGTCGACGGATTCGGTAACTTCGTCGGGGAGGGGTTTGCCTATCACGAGTACGGGAACCTGGTGCAGAAGATGATCGAGCTGGAGCTCCTCACCGATGTCGACAAGAATCGCGCCAAGAAGCTGCAGACCTACCGCGATACGCTGAAGACATCCACCAGTGGAAAGACCGTCAAGAAGGACAAGGTGAAGGAGGCCCTCGACTCCGGCCGTGACCTCTTCCCCGAAGAGATCTACACCAACACGCACGCGCAGCTGATGTACGTGGTACGGATCTTTCACGCCCTTTTTCAGGCAAGCACCTCGAGCGTGGACTCCTCCCTCGTCGTGCAGGGTATGGTGTTCGGCAATTTCGGTGAGAACTCCGGCTTCGGCAGCTTCTACACGCACGACATTATCGAGGGCGATTCGCGCATCAGCGGCGAGTACTTCGAGCAGGCCTTCGACGCGCGGCAGAAGAAAGGCGTGCCCCTCGAAAAGGTGTCCAAGGGTCTCTACAAGGAGCTCGAGCGCATCGGCAGCGAGCTCGAAAAACACTTCAAGGAAATCCGCAACGTGCGCTTCACCGTGGAAAACGGCAAGCTCTGGGTCATCGACCAGCAGCCCGTCCCCAACAAGTCCACGCAGGCGGAAATCAAGACGCTCCTCGATCTTCACAAAGAGAAGGTCGTCGACGACGACTTCGTCATTTCCGCCATTAAACCGGGGCGCCTCAGCGAGATTCTCCACCCCGCGCTCGATGTATCCTCGGTTTCGAAGTTCAAGACGGCAAATGGGGGAATCGCCGGAGCGGTAGGCGCGGCCATCGGCCGCGTGTACTTTACCACCGACGCGCTTTTGAAGGCACACAAGCGGGCCATTCAGGAAAACCAGCCGGCGGATTTCATCCTCGCCATGCCGTCGACCTTCGCGGAGGACGTAAAGGCAATCGAGGTTGCAAAGGGCGTGTTGAGCTCCGAAGGCGGCTATGCATCCCACGCGCCGGTTGTAGCACGGAGCCTGGGCAAGGTTGCCCTGGTGTATCCGGGCGTGCGATTCCTGAAGAACTCGATGAAGATTGGTGACACCGAAGTGAAAGAGGGCGAGTACATCACCCTCAACGTGCCCTACTACGAGAAGCCCACCATCTACTTCGGCCAGGCTCGATTGAGTAAACCGACGCCGGAGGGCAGCGGTCTGCTGGAGTTCCTCGACATCGTCCAGCGCCGTATCGACCACTTTGATGTACACGCGAATGCCGATCAGCCGAAAGACGCCGAGCTCGCGCGAACCTTCAAGGCGCACGGCATAGGGCTCTGCCGCACCGAGCACATGTTCTTTGCGGAGGACCGCATCAATACCTTCCGGTCCATGATCATCGCCGATTCGCAGGAAGAGCGGGCCGAGGTGCTCGAGAAGCTCGAGCCGATGCAGATGAACGACTTCTACCAGCTGTTCCAGATCATGGAGGGGCTGCCGGTAACCATCCGGCTTCTCGATGCGCCGCTGCACGAGTTCCTGCCGCACACGCAGGACTCGATGAAGAGCTTTGTCGAGTTCTTCCGCAAGGCCCATCCAAAGGTGAGCGAAAAGGAGATCAAGCTGCGCTGCGATCTCCTCGAGGAGTTCAACCCCATGCTCGGCCACCGCGGAATCAGGGTGGCGATCTCCTACCCGGAGATCTACCGGATGCAGGTGCGCGCCATTTTCCAGGCCGCCTACAAGCTCAAGGCCGATAAGGGCATCGAGGTCATCCCCGAAATCATGATCCCGCTGGTCATGACGGCGAACGAGCTCAAGACGATCCGAAATGGAAAACGCATAGAGGGGAAGTCGATCGCCGGCATCCAGGATATCGAGGAGAGCGTGCGCACGGAAATGAAGATCAACGACCCGATCGAGTACAAGATCGGTACGATGATCGAGCTCCCCGCCGCCGCCCTGCAGGCCGACCGCGTGGCCAGATACGCGGAGTTCTTCAGCTTTGGAACGAACGACCTTACCCAGACCACGAACGGCCTGTCACGCGATGACTTCAACAACTTCTTCTCCGACTACAACGAGTTCGACCTTCTCGAGGAGAACCCCTTCAAGGTGCTCGGGGAGCAGGTCAAGGAGATGATCGCTATTGCCGCCGAGCGGGGGCGGCTTACCCGGCCGGACCTGACACTTGGGCTCTGCGGCGAGCACGGCGCGGAGCCGGAAAACATCCCCTTTGCCAAGGACTGCGGCCTGGACTACGTCTCCACCTCGCCCTACGGCATCCCGATCGCGAAGCTTGCGATCGCCCAGATGAACATCGAGCGGGAGCAGGAGGCCGGGAAGAAGTAGGGAGCGGGATGCGACGGCCGGGGCGTGTCCGCTCTCGTACCGTGCCGGCCGCCGTCGGCTACGTACTCAGCGCCGTGTCTCTCAACGCGGCGTCCGCGCGAGCAAGCGACGCCGTACAATCGAGCGTCAACGGCGTCACCGAGACCACGCGGTCCACGGCGAAGGCGTAGATGTCGTCTTCGGGGTTGAGCGCATCACGGTCAATCTGTATGGTCGTCACGCCGTCGGAAAGCTTACCGTCGACCCGGGGCTCCGGAACCACGGTGTGGAAGTAATGGCGGCGGGATAGCCGTGTAATCCGCTCCTCCGTCCCCACCGGGCAGTTATGAGGCACGTCGATCTTGAGCACGTCGAAGGGAAGGAGCTCGCCGGGCGTGCGTCCGAGTGAGAGTTCGAGGAGCCGTTGCGCATAGCGCCGCGTGACGCGGATCGGCTCTTCCCAGTCGAGATCCCCGTAGACGAAGTGGTGCTCGATATCCGTCTGCCGCGATACCGCGATTGCCGGTACACCCTGTGCCGCCGCCTGAAAGGCGGCTCCGACGGTGCCGGAGATGGTGATGTTGTTTCCGAGGTTCTCACCGTAATTGATGCCCGACACGACGAGATCCGGCATGCGGCCCCCGCAGAGGACCGCAAACGCGTGGCGCACCACGAGCGCCGGAGAGGCGGCGAGGTGAAAGGCGGTGACCTCGGCACCGTCGACCTCCACCGTCGTCGGATGAAAATGATCGCTCGGGTTCCCGACCATGCTCCGTCCCCGCGCGGTCTGCTGCTCGGTGGGAGCAGCCACCAGCACGTGCCCGAGGTCCTGCACGGCTTCGATCGCCGCATGGAGCCCCGGCGAGAGCACGCCGTCATCGTTGGTTACCAGAATGAGGGGTTCGTTATCACTGAAGTCCAAAATATCCACAGTAGCAGCATAGGCGGTCGGGTCGGTTGTTGCAAGGGGGCAACG
>CAZWNS010000041.1:0-25861 GCA_964635245.1 uncultured Spirochaetaceae bacterium | reverse complement strand
CCGCGTATTCGCATCATCGACAATATGCGACTCGAGCCGTCGGAGTACACCTTCAAGATTCGCGGCGTGGAGGTGGGTCGGGCCAAGATAAAGATGGGCTACTATCTCTGCATTAACCCCGGCGGCGAGCGGGAAGATATACCCGGAGAGGCGTCCACCGATCCGGCATTCGGTCTGCCGGCCAAATGGATTACCGAGGAGTATCGCGACCAGGCGGAGCGGGCCGGTTACACGGTGGTCGACTCACCGTCGATCATAGCCACACATCTTACCGAGCTGCTCAAGCGCAACGCTTCGGATATTCTCGGACGGCAGGAGGTCAAGTCCATGCTCGACACCCTCAAGCGGGATTATCCGGCGGTGGTGGAAGACGTGCAGGGCGCGCTCTCGCTCGGGGAGATACAGAAGGTGCTGCAGGGTCTCCTCCGTGAGCAGGTCTCCATCCGCAACCTCGTGATCATATTGGAAACGCTTGCCGACTATGGTAACATCACCAAGGACAGCAATTTTCTGGTGGAAAAGGTACGGCAGGCCCTCAGACGACAGATTTCCCTTCAGTACGCGGACGACGACAAGTCCATGAAGGTCATCACTCTCGACCCGTCTCTCGAGCAGCGGATTATAGATTCCCGTGTGGAGACGGCCGGCGGAGTGGTCCCCGCGCTGCAACCCGACGTACAACGTGCGTGGATCAACGCATTGCTCAACGCCGTGCAGCAGGCGCGCTCACAGGGGGTATTCCCGCTTATCCTCTGTTCGGAGGCCGCGCGGCCCCTGGTAAAGTCGAGCGCGCAGCGTGATCTCCCGGACCTGGTGGTCTTGTCGGCGCCGGAGATCGTCCCGGAAGTGAAGGTTGAATCAATTGGTGAGATCAGCATAGAAGAGTGAGGTTGTGGGGATGGAGTATTTCGTAGAACAGGCACCGTCGCACCTCGATGCGGAGCGGAAAGTACGCGCAAAGTACGGCGATAACGCCCGTATCATGCATCACAAGTCCATCCGCATGGGCGGGTTTCTGGGAATGTTCGCCAGAGAGGGTGTCGAGGTTACCGGCTATATCTCCGCAACGCCGGCGCGGGCGGACGCCGCGCGCAAGCCGGCCGACTTCGAGGAGGAGAGGAAGAAGATCCTCGGCACGGTGAAGAGTGAAAAGACCATCGACATGGTGCTCCAGGAGCTCAAGGAGATCAGGGAGAGTCTCGGAGAGCGCGAAACGCAGGCCCAGCCCGCCGCCGTGCCGGACACCGGACCGCATCCGACGCTTTCGGCTCTTCGGGAGAAGCTCTTTTACAATGATTTCACGCCCGAGTACGTGGAGCGGGTGATTGCACGGGCCCGCTCGAGCTTTTCCGTCGACGAGCTCGAGGATGAGCGGCTCGTACAGAACCGCGTGCTGGAATGGATCGGCGAGACGATCAACATCCACCGACTCAACGGCGAGGTGAGACCGGAGATATGCGTGCTGGTGGGGCCCACCGGCGTGGGTAAGACGACGACCATCGCGAAGCTCGCGGCCATGCACGCGTTCAACGGCTCGAAGCCCCGTAAGGTGCGCATCCTCACCATCGACAATTACCGCATCGGCGCGAAAGAGCAGATCGAAACCTACGGGAATATCATGGAGATCCCGGTTGCCGCCGTGGACTCGCAGCAGGATATGAAGACGCAGATGGCTCTTGCCGCGGATGCCGACATGGTGTTCGTCGACACGATCGGCAAGAGCCCGCGCGAGTTCACCAAGCTGGCCGAGATGAACGAGTTGCTGCGCGGCGCGGGCGGCCACGAGGGCGTGCATCTTGCGGTAAGCGCCACCACGAAGACCGCCGATCTGAGAGAGATCCTGCGTCAGTTCGAGCCCTTCGGCTACACCTCGGTGCTCGTGACCAAAGTCGACGAAACGAATCGCCTCGGGAACATCATCAGCGTTCTGCACGAGAAGCAGAAACCGATCTCTTATCTCACCGACGGGCAGAACGTCCCCGAGGATATCCGGCCGGCGACGGTCGAGCAGATACTTCTCACGCTGGAAGGCTTTCAGGTCGACCGTGAAATGATCGAAGATAAATTCGGGGAAGTCCAACGCACGGAGAAATGAATGGCTGATCAGGCAGAAACGCTTCGCGAGATGATGAAGAACCGAAACGGTCAGGGCGAGTCGAAGACCCGCATCATCGCCGTCGCAAGCGGCAAAGGCGGGGTCGGCAAGACCAATATCGCCACGAATATCGCGATCGGGTACGCCCGGCTCGGCAAAAAGGTCGTTCTCATGGACGCGGACCTGGGCCTCGCCAACGTGAACGTAGTGCTCGGCATCATACCCAAGTTCAACCTCTACCACGTCATCCGCAAACAGAAGTCCATGCAAGAGGTCATCATGGACACCAGCTACGGGATTCGCATCGTGGCAGGCGCGTCGGGATTCGCGAAAATCGCCAATATGGCCGAAGAGGAGCGCACCAACTTCATCAACGAGCTCGCGCACCTCGAAAACGCCGACGTGATCATCATCGACACGAGCGCCGGTGTGTCGGCAAACGTGCTGTCCTTCGTGGCGGCGGCGGACGAGGCAATCATCGTTACCACGCCGGAGCCGACCGCCATCACCGACGCCTACGGCATCATAAAGATCATAGCGACCGAGATCGACAACCTCAATCTCGGCCTCAAGCTCATCGTAAACCGTGTGAAATCGGTCACCGAGGGCAAGAAGGTTGCCGAGCGGGTCATAAACATCGCCGGCCAGTTTCTGAACCTCAAGGTGGACTATCTCGGATATGTGTACGACGACCCGGGGGTGCACGATGCGGTGCTGAAGCAGAAGCCGTTTCTGGCGGTCGATGCCGACGGCAAGGCGTCGATCTGCGTGCAGCATATCGTCGGGCGGCTCGAGAATGTGGAGTACCGCGAGGGTGGGGGACTCGGACGGTTCCTGAAGAGGCTATTCGGACGGAGTGAAGGACCGGTGGAAAAGGTATAGACTATTTGAGAAATTGGATGAGCCTTGACTGTGGCTCTGGTTTTGCATAGGCTTGGAAGCCAGGGGAATTATATCATGGGGCCGAACCTGAAATTCACCGCATACTTCGCCGGCTCGGCCTTTGTCATTGCCGTTCTAACGGGCGCCGTTGCAGGTGTCGGTTTCGGAACCCTTGTGCTTCGCGCAGTCATCGGGGCAATCGTGTTTGCCGGGCTCGGGTACGGGTCTTATATCGTCATTTCCGCGCGACTTCCTGAGCTTGTTTCCGGTAGTTCCGTAGCTTCGACCGCCGCGGAGACGGAGGGCTACGGTCGGAATGTAGATATCGTCGTCGACGACGAAGCGGGAGAGGACGAGTTTCCTGTCGGGGATGACGCCGGGCCCGTGCAGACCGGCGAGCCGGAGGGGCGGTCCTCCCGGGATCCCGACGACGAGGTGGGCGACCTCGAAGAGGTAGCGGAGGACGATGAGACGGCGGCCGATGGGGGCGACGAGCTCGTCGAAGAGGTCGAAGAGGTGGCGGCGGCGCCCGCCGACTCGCCGGCACGGACCTACGGCGAATCGGAAGACATAGATGAGAACTCCGTCGATACCCTCCCCGACATAGGAGGCTTTGCCGGTGATTTCGAATCCGAAGGGGCCGTGGTGGTGGAAGAGAACGACAGCGACGGCGGATTCGGCGGTTCGGGCCGCGGCGGCCGGGCTCACGGGGTCGAGCAGGATCCGGAGATCATTGCGAAAGCACTGCAAACGGTGATGAAGCGGGATGAGTAAGAGCAAAAAGCAGGCGGAACGGCAAACCTCCCTGGCTGAAAAGACCGAGGAGGAGCTCTGGAAGCTCTATAAGGAGACCGGCGACCCGGAGATCCGGGAGCGGCTCGTCAGGCAGTATGCACCGCTGGTGAAATACGTGGCCGGCAAGGTTGCCATCGGTATGCCCCACAATGTGGAGTTCGACGACCTGGTGGGATACGGTGTGTTCGGCCTGTTCGATGCGATCGAGAAGTTCGATCCGGAGAAACACGTCAAGTTCAAGACCTATGCCGTGACACGGATTCGGGGTGCTATCTTTGATGAATTGCGGTCCATCGACTGGGTGCCGCGCTCGGTGCGGCAGAAGGCTCGCGAGATAGAGGAAACGGTTCGCAAGCTCGAGAGCTCGCTCGGACGGGCGGCGAGCGACGAGGAAGTGGCCAAAGAGCTCAACATGTCGGTGAAGGAGTACGAGAAGACGATATTGAAGGTCAGCGGCACCTCCATTCTGTCGTTGAACGACGTATGGTATACCGGCGAAGACAACGACAAGGTATCAATTGCCGACAGTATCGAATCTCCCCAGAGCCTCAATCCGGACGTCATTGTCGAGAAGGATGAGATCAAGCGCGTCATTGCGCAGTCCATCAAAGAGCTTCCCGAGAAAGAGAAGAAGGTGCTCGTGCTGTATTACTACGAGGATCTCACTCTGAAGGAAATCGGTCAGGTGCTCGAGGTGACCGAGTCACGTGTTTCCCAGCTCCACACCAAAGCCATCATGCGCCTCCGCACCAAACTGACGAATATCAAAAAAGGGATCATGTAGCCATGGTGCAGATGTCTCAGATACAGAGCTACATGCAGAAGCAGATGGCGGAGGACCGGGAGCGGACCTACGTCAACGTTCAGGGAACGAGCCTCGAGGATGCGCTCAAGCAGGCCTCGATCGAGCTGTCCCTGCCCGTGAAGAGCATCGAATACGAGATTCTCCGGAAGGGCAGCCACGGCGTACTCGGCGCCGGCAGAAAGCCCTATCTCTTGCTTGCCTATCCGGCACCCGCACGGCGCGAGGAAGAGAGCATGGAGGACCCCTTCGAAGTCGACTTTGGTTTCGATCATGAGGCCGAGGAAGTCGACCGCGACGGCGAGACCTTCGTGAAGCTCTCTCCCAAGGGCATACTGCTGAAAGTGACTAAACCAGTGGGCCGGGGGCAAAAGGCGACCGAGCAGCAGGCCATGGATGCCATTCGCGCCCGGACGAATGCGAAGGTGGACGGCGGCCGCGTGGCAAAGGCGGTGAAGCTCGCGCAGGGCGAGTTCATCACCGTCGGCGACTACAGCTACAATCCCGCGGCCGACGCCGTGCTCTCGGTCGAGATCGCCGATATGGAGATGAAGGCCTACCTCACCGCCCTCCCGCCCGGACCGGGTGGAGCAGATCCCGAGTACGACAACATCGTGAGCTTCCTGCAGGATCACGGCGTGGTGGAGGGATTGAAGGAGGAGGTTCTCAGACGCTTTTCCGATAACCCGATCTACCGCGAACCGGTGCTCGTTGCCGAGGGAAGCAAGCCGAAAAACGGTGCCGACGCCCGTATCGTCCTCAATTTCGAGACCGATGAGCGTGCGGTGAACCTGCGCGAGCAGGACGGCCGAGTGGACTTCAAAGAGCTCAACATCGTGCAGAACGTCGTCGAGGGCCAGGTCCTTGCGAAGAAGATTCCGGCCGAGCGGGGAGAGCCCGGCCGCACGGTTACAGGCAAGCTTCTGCCGGCCAAAGACGGGAACGACACCAGAATCGAGATCGGAAAGAACGTCCGCCTGTCGGAGGACGGGCGAACGGCTATTGCAGAGCTCAACGGTCAGGTATTCCTGCATAACGGCAAGGTCCAGGTGGAGGAAGTCTACGTCGTCAACGGAAACGTCAACCTCAAGACCGGCAATATCACCTTCCTCGGGGGGGTCGTGGTCAAGGGAAGCGTCGACGACGGCTTCAACGTGAAAGCATCGGGTAACATCGAAGTGATGGGCAGTGTCGGGAGGAGCCTTCTCGATGCGGAAGGCGACATCATCGTGCGGCAGGGGGTGGCGGGCAAGGAAACCGGTGTCGTGCGCGCCGGCGGAAACGTGTGGTCGAAGTTCATCGAGAACGTGACCGTAGAGGCCGGCGGCCTGGTGATCGTCAGCGACGGTATCATAAACTGCGATGTGTACGCGAACCGCAAGGTCATTTGCCGCGGTAAGCGCGCACGCATCGTCGGTGGGCGGGTACGCGCGGCCGAAGAAATCGATGCGAAGACACTCGGCTCCTCCGCCGGGAAGGAAACCGTGCTCGAGGTGGGCTACGACCCGAAGAGCAAGCAGAAGCTTTCCGATCTCCGGGAAAAGCGTGACGAACGGCGTCAGGAGCTCGAGAACGTGAAACGGGATCTCAAGACCGTCATCAACCTCAGCAAACAGAAGAAGGAGATTCCGCCGGAGAAGGTCCAGCAGTTCAAGAACCTTCAGGGTCGACACAAGGAGCTGGCCGAAGAGCTTGAGCGCGTGCAGAACGAAGTTTCCGAGCTCGAGACCTATCTCGACGGGCTCAAGCTCGCGGGCAAGATCAGCGCGTCCGGGACCGTGTACGCCGGCGTGAAGCTCTACGTGAAGGACGCGTTCCTCGATGTGCGCACTGAGTTCAACAGCGTGACGTTCGGGGCGGAGGCAAAGCAGATAAAGATCCAGAAGTACGAGGAATCGAGCGAGAATATCGAGATTACGCGGAAGGACTAGATGGCAATTCAACCCATCGACCTTCAGACACTTCTAATGAGGCTCGGCCAGATCGGCAATGAAGAGGCCGCTATGCGACATGCCGCGGCCCAGAGCCAGTCCGTCACCGGGAGCGAGATTGCCCGACGCAGCGCTGATCAGCAGCGCCAGGTCACCGAAGCTGAAACGCTTCCGGACGGGGCGGAGCGGGTGCACGATGACGAAACCGGTGAAGGGTCGACGGGCGGCGGGAAGCACGGGACGCAGAAGAACGAGGACGAGCGCCACGAAGACGAGGTCTTCCAGGACCCGGACCTTGGTCAGAACGTCGACATCAGCGGGTGAGCCGTCATGAACTCGTTTCTCGTCGTCGTCATGAACGTCGGCCTTGCGGCGGCAGTTTATCTTCTGCTGGTACGGCGCATCGATCGCAAGCTCGAGCCGGGTCGTGTTGTCGACCGTATTCGCTCGGAAATCGACGGTATCATTGTCGAGCTGAACCAGACCACCGATCGCAACATCGGTCTGATCGAGGATCGCGTGACCAGGCTCAACTCGCTGCTCGAGCAGGCCGACAGGCGGCTGGCGGTCCTGAAACGCGAAATGGAATCGAGGCGCGCCGGCACCGAGCGATACAACGATATTCTTCAGCGGGCGTCACGATCCCGCACGGGGGAGGGGGAGGCGCAGCCGCGCGAGGGTGAGGCGCCGGCGCCGGAGGCACAATCAGCCGGGCCGCAAGAAGCTTCCGACAGTCGCACCGCCCGGAGGAAGGAGGTCGTCGAGCTGCACCGCAAGGGCATCGCCTCGAACATCATTGCGAACCGTACCGGCACCACGGTCGGGGAGGTGGAGCTGATCATCTCGCTCGCCGACAGGAAAGAGTAGGATGTCGCAGATTATCGGTATCGATCTTGGTACGACCAACTCGGTTGCCGCGTTCATGGACGGGGACCAGCCGCGGATTATCCCCAATGATCGTGGAGGGCATCTGACTCCGTCGATCTGGAGTATTACCGAGAGCGGTGACGTGCTGGTCGGCGAATCAGCCAAGAACCAGGCCATCGTCAACGCCGAGCGCACCGTGTTGCACGTGAAGCGCAGCATGGGGAACCGTGAACCCATCCGTATCGACGGTCACAGCTATCGACCCGAGGAAATTTCCGGCTACATTCTCGCGCACATCAAGTCCTACGCCGAGCGCTATCTCGGCCGGCCGATTGAAGACGCGGTGATAACCGTGCCGGCGCGCTTCTCGGAGGCCGCGCGGCGCGCCACCCGGGAGGCCGGCCGCCTTGCGGGACTCACGGTGCATCGCATACTGAACGAGCCGACTGCCGCGGCACTCGCCTACGCGCGTCGTGATGCGGATCGGCGGCACATACTCGTCTACGATCTCGGTGGGGGAACGTTCGACGTGACCTGTCTCCTGCAGCACGGCACCGAGTTTACCGTGCAGTCGACACGCGGAAATCAGTACCTCGGTGGGCTCGACTTCGACGAGCTCATTCAGCAGAAGGTGGCCGAAAGCTTCGAGGCGGATTACGGGCTTTCCGTGGCTTCCGATCCGATCCTCCTTCAGCAGGTTCGCGACCTCGTAGAGCGGGCGAAGATCGAGCTTTCCTCCCGCGACTCGGCGCTCGTGGCGCTGCCGTTCATCGGTGGCGGCGGGAAGCCGATGCACCTGCGCTACACCGTCACCCGGCAGGAGCTCAATGAGCTTATCGAGGACTACGTGGGCCGGACGATCAAGCTCACGCGGGAGGCTCTGGAGGACGCCGGATTCGAGGCCGACCGGGTCGATAATCTCGTGCTCGCGGGCGGTTCCACCCGGATACCTCGCGTGAGGGAGCGATTGAAAGAGGAGCTCGGGCTGGAGGAAACCGCCCTCGTCAATCCGGATGAGATCGTTGCACTCGGAGCCGCCGTTCAGGCAGGTATGCTTGCCGGAGAGGATGATCGCTTTCGTCTCACCGATGTGATGTCTCACGCCCTCGGCGTGGAGATCGACGGAAATCAGTCCGTCATCGTCCTCGATCGCAACTCCCGTCTTCCCGCGCAGGCCAGACGCGTGTTCACGACGGTGAGCGACGATCAGAAGTCCGTCGAGATAAACATTCTGCAGGGTGATGCCGCACGGGCCTCCGATAATCTGTCTCTCGGCAGGTTCATGTTGAGTGGTATTCGCGAAGGGCCTCGTGGCGAGCCGAGGATCGAGGTGAGCTTCGATGTGGATTCCGACGGCATCGCCCACGTTTCCGCTCGCGACGTCGACACCGGCATCGCGCAGCAGGTGATCGTGACTACGAGCGACGACAAAGAGCTCGCACGCAATCCGCGCGCCCTGCAGTCTCGTGTCATGGCGCTGGTTGACCGCATATCGGAGCTGACCGGGCGTTCCGGCGCCTATATTGATGAGGAGTTTCGAAGCGAGATCGAGGAGCTGCTGCGTCATGCGCGGAAGCACGCAGGCTCGGAACAGGCGCTTGATACGGCGAGGCTGCAGGAGTACCGCATGGCTCTCGAAGCGGTGAAGGCGGAGCTGGACGCGGTGTATCAGGATGTGGAGGTTGGAAACGAAGGTGCGTGAACTGTATCGCGTGCTCGAAGTGGAGCCTACGGCCGATTTCGACACCATCCGTGAATCCTACCGTCGCCTTCTCAAACGCTACCACCCCGATTCCGGCGGATCGAACGCCGACGCCGCGAAGCTCGACAGCGTCATCGAGGCCTTCCGCCGGGTGAAGGCGGTGCATCCCCGCCGTTCCTCGTCCGCCCGCGACCGCAACCGGGCGCAGCGCAGCCGCGCCGCCGGCGTACGTCGTCCCCGGGATGTGTTCAGTCTCGGCCGGATGCTCGTGTCGGGCGTCGGCACAAGCACCCGCACGTTCGCAGCGCGAAGTCTCGGCAATCTCGGAAAGAGGAGCGCATACGTGTTTCTCAAGCGAGGCCTTCACGACCGCGAGAAACAGGTGGTACTTTCCTGCCTTCGGTCCATCGGGCGCCTGCGGATCGTGCAGTCGGCGGGAGACCTCTCCTCGGTGTTTCAGCGGGGGGATGTCGAGGTGAGGCGGGTGGTTATGGAGACGGTCGGCGAGATCGATCGTCTCGAGCTGTTTCGTAATCTGATACGTGCGGGGCTGGAGGACAGCGATCCGTCGGTGCGCCGGCACGCGGTCAGGCTCTTCACGAAACTCGAGCGATAGGTGGTATCGTGAGTAGCGCGAAATCCAGGCAGGTCGACCCCGAGCTCTTCCGTCTGTTCCGGCAGGACGGCCGACAGTATCTCATTCTGCTGCGGCGTACGTTGCAGGATGCCGACGCGCAGCGACTCTCCGACGAAGAGCGGCGGAGGGCGCTGCGGTATGCGCATTCGGTGAAATCGGAAGCCGCATTTCTCGGCTACACGAGTGTGGCGCGCCTCGCCCACCGACTCGAGGATGCGATATCGGGGCGGACACCGGCGAGTCCGGACGACATGCTCGACACGCTCGGGGAGCTCGAGTCGTCATTTGACGCGGCGCTCGAGGGAGGCGATCAATCGGTTCATGGCCTCAGCGACGCCGAAGGGCAGGAGGATGAACCGGCTGAAGTCGTGCTCTCCGATGCGCTCACCCCCCGCGATCGGGATCTGTTGGTCGAGGCGCGCGAGCGGGGCGAGCGGTTGTTCGTGCTCGAGTGTGAGCTCACCGAACACACGCAGATGCTTGTTCCGCGGCGATATCTGCTGAGGAGCAACCTGGAGGAGGCGGTGAATCTCGTGGCCGGCTATCCGCCGCCGGACTCCGAGGCTGCCACACGCCGATTTGCCGCCCTCTTTACGCTCGAGGGTGATCGCTCGGTTGCCGAGCGGGCGGTGGACGTTGATCAGGTGAGATTGCTGCGCTTCGACGAGACCGATTACGACGCGATTCTGCGGCGAAAAGACGAGACCCTGGTGTCTGGAATGATAGCCGGCACGGAACATGTGCGGGTGGAGATGTCGACCCGGTCCTACGAGGAGCTCTGCCTCTACGCAGGTGAGCTCCACCGTCAGCTCGAGCAGCTGCACGACCATCTCTCCCGGGACGAGGCGAAGGATCTCCGCATATCCGGGAGCCTGCGCACCGCCTCGCGTCTGGCGGCGAGCATTGACGATACGATCGCCCGGACTTCGATGGTACCTCTTTCGGGTGTTTTCGAGGTCGTCGAGCAGCATGCGCGTGACCTCGCCGGTTTTCTCGACAAGAGCGTCCGTGTAATCACGTCAGGAGGCTCACTTGAGGTCTTTCTGCCGGTCTCCCATGTGTTGCGGGATGTCCTCTTACACCTCGTTCGCAATGCCGTCGATCACGGCATTGAATACAGGGGGGAACGTCGAAGGCGGGGGAAGGACCCGGTTGCGACCCTGCGTGTGTCCTCGCGTCAGGAAGGTGACGACCTCGTTATCCGCGTTTCCGACGACGGTCGGGGAATTCGCGTCGGTTCTCCGGCCCCCGAGCGTGGTGCCGCGGACTCCCGCGAGCTCTGGGATCTCGTGTCCCGCTCGGGTATGAGTACCCGCACATCAGCGAACGAGGTTTCGGGGCGCGGCGTCGGGCTGGACGTGGTGAGAACTCAGGTGGAGCGATACCTCGGCGGCCGGGTGGAGCTGGAGACCGAGGCGAACCGGGGCACGACCGTCGGCATTCGGCTTTCACGCGCCGGGCAGCTTGTGAGCGTCGTCATTGCCCGCCACGGCCGCACCGAGTTCGCCCTGCCGTCGGCTCACGTTTTTGCGGTGTTCGACCTCGAAGCCCGCCACGCCTCGCGCGACCGCAGCGGTAATCTGTTCTATCGCTACCATGGGGAAGCGATCCGCCTCTACGCCGTTGAGCGAGCCGCCATACCGGCCACCGTCGAGGGATATCGGGGTATCCTGCTGCGAATCCGGCGACGGCGGGCCGTCGTGCTTGCCGGGGAAATCGTTTCCCAGGAGACCGTCATCCGCAACGCATCGACGCCCGATCAGGTGTTCTCTCAGGCACTGAACCGCGACGTGGGCCTCGTATTCCCCGTGCAGTTTCTGTAGGAACCGTACATACGCTCCCGCGTGCGTCCGGATCCGGCCGCGGGCATAAAAAAAGCGGTATGCCTGGACGTCGGTGCATACCGCTCTTATTTCAAGGGGTGTCCCCTTTGTTTTCATTGTCGGCTTGATTGCCGGAAACTTAAGCATAATGCGGAAGTCGGGGCGCGAGTCGCAGCAATCGTACGTGGTACTCGGCCGCTTCAGTGAGTCCTTCGTAGAGTGTGCGGGCGCTTTCGAGCGCGCCCGCGACGCTTCGATCCCGCGCGCTCTCTATCACATGGTCGGCGACCTCTTGCATCAGGAAGCCCGCGACGTCCTTGTAGGGGAATGAAGCGAGACGGGCGTCCACGGCGTCGAGGCGGGACACATCGGGCCGTGACTGCTCGCAGAGGTGCAGTACCATGTCCCGTCCCTCCCGAGCCGTCCCGGCAAACTCCTCGAGCCGGTCGGCGAGGTCGAGCACGGTAGCGCGCAGCGGTCCGCCCTCCGGCGAGCCCTCGGCGGGTCCCGGGGCCGTACGCAGGGGACGGAGCCGTTGCTCGAGATCTTCGCGTGCGACCGGAAGCGCACTGAGATCCTCGACATCGGCAGGGGGTAGGCCGTCGATAGCTACGCCGCCGGGTGAGAGATTGAAGGTGCGGACGTCGGTATGTATGCGCGCCTGATTGGCAAACCACCAGGTGTAGATCATCATCCGACGGTCGGTAAGTACCGTCCCTCCGTCGTTTGCGGGGACCTCGAAGGGCTCCGCGTCGTTGAGGTACTCGAAGGAATGCTGCTCGGCAGGGTGGAGTCGCCGGGCAAGCATGTGGCTGCGCTCCTCGAAGAAGCTCCCGTGCACGTGCGTTTGCCGGTGCGGGAAACCGAGGTCGAGGCCGACGCAGTAGATCGGGTTGCCGCCGAGCATTCGGGCGAAATCCCAGGCCGTCGTCGACACCGAGCCGCCGGTTCCGAGCTTTCCCTTCTCGCCGGCGACTTCCTCGAGCAGAGAGCCGAGCGGAAAGATGGAGCTGCAGAGGTAGGTCGGATTGTCGAGAACCTCGAAGACCCGCGGGTGCGCCGACGCCTCTGATATGAGAATGGTCGATCGCGGGGCGAGCCTGTCGAGGTGGCGGGTGTTCCAGTACTGTGGATCGACGACCACCGCGAAGTCCGGCTCTACTCCGTGCTGCACGAGCGCGGGCAGGGCGGTGTCCACGGCGACGATAAGGAGGCGCTCGGCGAGCTCTCCGATGCGGGGGAGAACGAGGTCGAGGCTCGGCCCGGCGGCGCAGAGCAGCACCGGCATGCCGGTAAAGCGGTCGGAGAGGTCGTGCACGCCGGGCGAGCGTTCGAGAACGGCGACGTTCCGGATGAGGTTGCGAACCCAGAGCCGTCCGAAGCGTTTGAGCGTGTTCGCGTTGATCCGTGCACGGCTCGCCGCTGCTTCCATGACGGCGTCTACGCGGTCGAAGTACGCCCGGTGATGAAGCACCGAGGCATTCAGCACCGCGCGCTCGGGAACGCGGCGTTCGTGTCGCCTGAGGATCATCGCGAGTGCGTCCGGCTCGGCATCGACGAGGAATACCGCCTTTGGTGAGTCCAGCACGGCCGTCAGGTCTCGCTGTTCGAGGGCCGCGCGAAAGAGCCCGGCGTCGGGCTCCACGACGATCGCCGTCTCGGCATCGGGCTGCTCGAGAAATGCTTCGACCTCGTAGCCGAGACCGAAGCCGAAGAACACCACGAAGGGGTGTTCCCGCACCCAGTCCTCGGTAAACGTCCGGCGCGGGCGCTGCGCGGGCTCCCGCCGCGCATGGAGATAGCGGCCCGCATAGCGCGCGGTCGGCTCGGTATCTTCCGTGTTCAGTATTTCGAGCTCCGCGTTCGGCTCGCCGGCTGCCTCGAGGCGTTTCCGCAGAGGTGCGCCCAGACGGGCGGCATTGCGCTCGAAATGCGTCATTCCAGCTCCACTCTGAGCGTCATTCCCGGCTCGATAGGCGTGCCCGGCGGGGGCTGCTGCCGTACGACCCATCCGCTGCCGTCCATGCGTACGGTCAGCTCCTCGCGGGCGAGCAGGGGAAGCAGGGAGCGCTTCGGCAGGCCGGTGAGATCCGGTATCGTCTCATCGAAGCGCGGAAGCTCGCGGCGCGAGACGCGCACCCGGCCGGAGTGTTCGACCACGTCGTCGACACGGGTCGGGATGCCGAGGTAGTCAACCATGTACTCGATCGCCTCGCGCGCGCCCGGCGCCGCGATGCGCCCGCCGTAGAATCCTCCCTCGCGGGGATTATCGATGACTACATAGAGGATGACCTGCGGGTTATCGGCGGGGAACATCGCGAGGGTGGAGGCAACGAACCGCTCCGTCGAGTAGCGCCCGAGCATGGGGTCGAAGACTTCGGCGGTGCCGGTCTTCGCCGCGATATCGAGCCCGTCGACGGCAATCCGTCGCGCCGTGCCGTCGTTTTCGGTCGCGGCGCGCATTGCGTCGACGACGATACGGGCGTTTCTCGGTGAGAGAACCTCGCGCACGGGATCTCGTCCGTATGTGCGAAGGGTCCGCCCGTCCGGCGAAACGATCCTGTCGACGATCTGGGGTCTCAGCAGTATACCGTCGTTGGCAAAGGTGGTTGCGGCGGTGATCATCTGCAGGGCCGTGACGCCGATCTCCTGCCCGATGGCGATGGTTTGCTGCGTGCGCCCCGACCATCGGCTCGGGCGTTGCAGGAGCGCGCGCTCCTCACCGTTGAGAGCGATACCGGTCTTCTCTCCGAATCCAAAGAGTTTGATCATGTGATAGAGGGATTCGGCACTGACGGTTTCCGAGGCGTACGCCGCCCCCACGTTGCTCGAGTACTTGAGGATGCCTTCGGTGGTAATCCGGCCGTAGTCCCCGAGGTCGCGGATCTCGAAGCCGGCGGCTTCGTTGACGTATCCGCCGCTGGTGGCAAAGGTATCATCCGCGTCGATGCCGCCGAGCTCGAGAAAGGAGGCAACCGAGAAGATCTTGAACACCGAGCCCGGCTCGTAGACCGAGGAGATGGGTCGGTTGCGGCGGGCGCCGGCGTCGAAGCCCTGATAGCGATTGGGATCGAACGACGGGGTGGACACGTATGCGAGCAGCTTTCCCGTGTCCGCCTCCATGGCAACAATCATCGTGGCATCGGCGTTGTGCCGCTCACGGGTGCTCTCGGCGATGCGCTGGAGCTCGTGCTGAACGTTGACGTCTATCGTGAGGAAGACCTGGTTCCCGAAGGCGCTCTCGCCGGGATCGGGCTGCAGCTCGTCGTTCATGGTGTACTCGATGCCTTCGAGCCCGCGATTTCCGAGCCCGACGTACCCGAGCACGTGGGCGGCGAGGTTCTTTTCCGGATAGCTCCGTCCCACGTCGGGCTCGAGGCGCACGCCGGGCAGCTCTCCGGCCTCCACGGCGGCTTCGATCCGCCGGCTCTGAGACGGTGTGACCGTCCGCTGAATCACCAGATAGCCCGACGAGCTCAGAATACGCTCGCGAAGCTCCTCGGCGTCGGTTCCCAGAATGTCGGCGAGAGTCGCGGACACCGCCGCCGCATCGTCGATGTGGGGGGTCCAGGCGGTCACGGTGTCGAGGTCGGTCTGCAGGGCCAGTATGCGCCCGTTGCGGTCGAGAATAGGGCCGCGCTCGGTGCGCTCCACGTCGGTGGCCCGGCTGCGTTCTTCCTCGCCGACGGTGAGCATGATGGTTCCGTAGCGAAAGAGAACGACCGCGCTCACGGCGCCGATGAGGAGGAACATTATCTTGAGTCGGAGCCGGTTCGGTCCCGCGTCACTCATACTATGACGTTACCCCTCATTCCGTCGGTATGATGACCCCGTCGGTATGATGACTCTGCCGTGAACCCCGGATACGGGCAGGAGCCCGAAGTCCCGCGAATCGGAGGATGCCGACAGGTTCTCCCCGAGCACGAATACAAACCCGCCCGGGATCTCCGTCCGCCCGTCCAGCTGTCCGCGCAGTTCGGATGTGATCCGAAAGGACCTCCCGTCTGCGATATGGAGCCGGTCGCGAGTCAGCCGCACCGTGGCGCCCGGACCGAGCAGACACCGCTTCACGGCAAGATGGCCACCATTCGGATGTCGAAACACCACCAGATGGCCCGGCCCCGGCGTGCCCCACGACACAATATATCCCATTTCCCCCGGACCGCGCAGCCCGTAGGCAAGTCGATTCACGAAGACCGTCTGACCATCGCGCAGCGACGGTTCCATTGACGGACCGCGTATCGAGACGGCGTCGAAACCGAGGAGGAGAGCTACGAGCGCGATGATGGTGGGCCACAGGATAATATCGACGGATGTGATTCGAGACAAGAGACGCTTCATGCAATGCGCTACTGAACGCATCGAGGTTTCCGTCCGACTATAATACGAGCTTGCATTATTGTCGATATGTGAAGAGAATATGGTCGAAACTTTGACGAAACAAAAGGTTCGCCGGCGACCCAGGAATACGAGCATTCGCTCTACTCGTAAGACTCTACCGATGCCGCGTGTGCGGCTTCCGGGAGACACGCGGTTCCACGCGGAAACGCCGCGGGTCCTTTCTCGACAGCGTGTCCCTTCGGAGATATTGTCGCGCACGAGGCTGCGGGCCGTGGCCGCCCTCGATCGCCTGTGGCACCGTTGTGCGCCACACGTTACCGGCATGGACGTGGCGGTCGTTGCGGCCGCCGTCGGCGCGCTCTTTGCTCTCAACGTGATACTCGCCCCGTCCCACGCCTTTTCGCGCGTGGTCACGCGTCCGGGCGATCTCTCCCTTCCCGGGCCCCACAACCGGGAAGATGTGCTGAACGCCTACCTCGATCCGCCCAACCAGTATGACGTTATCGGGGGCGCGGGAGAGATCGACACCTCTCGGTTCGAGTCGGTGGAGGTCGAGCAATACGAGCTGCAGCCCGGAGACACCCTCCTCGGTCTGGCGCTTCGCCATGACCTCAACATGGATACCATCGTCAGCTTCAACCAGATCGAGGATGTACGCCTCATGCGTGTCGGAGAGGTCTACGAGATCCCGGACCGCGACGGCATCCTCTACACGGTGAAACAGGGGGATGCGCTCTCTTCGATCGCCCGGCGTTACGGCGTGGGGATGAACGCTATCCTCGACGCGAACGACATGACGAGCTCCTCGATTACGCCGGGGGAGACCGTATTCGTGCCCCAGGCCCGCATGAACGAATCGGAGCTCAAGCTCATTCTCGGCGAGCTTTTTCTCCAACCCATGCGTGGTATCCTGAGCTCCGGCTACGGAATGCGGAACGATCCCTTTACCGGCATTCGGCGCATGCACTACGGCATCGATGTCGTCTCGGAAATGGGTGCGCCGGTCAAGGCGGCACGCGCGGGCAGAGTCGCTCACATAGACACGCAGCTGGGAAACTACGGGAAGTTCGTAATCCTGCGTCATCCCGGAGGGTATCAGACCCTCTACGCTCATCTCGACAGCTTTGACGTGAGCGTGGGCCAGTACGTCAGCCAGGGGCAGGTCATTGGTCGGATGGGCAATACCGGCAGAAGCACCGGACCACACCTGCATTTTTCGATAATAAGAAACGGGGCGTTTGTAGACCCGATGGAATACTTGCATTAAACTGGCGGTAATCGCAAAAGATCGGGGCGAATGAACGGAGATACAACGGGGAGGATTCTGTCTGCATGCGACGGTTAGCGATTGTTATCATTGTGATATTCGCGGTATTTACGCTCATAAACGCGTACACGCGCGAATCCACGGTCCCGAAGGAAAGCACGCCGGCCGACCCGGTCTATGAGGAACACCCCGACTCGCTCGGATAGGATCGGCGTAGTAGTCGAAAAGAAACGAAGCGCGCCGCGGCTTAACGCCCGTGGCAGTACTTGTATTTCTTACCGCTTCCGCAGGGGCATGGATCGTTTCGTCCCACTTTCGGATAGGTGCGCTGTACCTGCGCCTTCTCCGGCCGTGTCGCCGTAGCCGTAGCCCCGGCCGCGCTCGCGGGGCCGGCGCCGCCGCGGGGCCGCTCGCCGGCGCCCCCACCGCCGTCGCCGCCGATCATCTGAAAACTTCCGTGCCGGGCGGTCGCGTGCGCGGCCGGATGCATGGCGCGCGCGCGAGCCTCCCGGAACCCCTCGGCGCGCACGGCAAACAGCTTCCGTGCTATCGCCGCGCGGATTTCGTAGATGAGGTCGTCGAAGATCTGGAATCCTTCGAGCTTATACTCCAGAAGAGGATTGCGCTGCGCGTAGCTCCTGAGGTACACGGCCTCGCGCAGCGCCTCGAGGTTTTCCAGGTGATCCTGCCAGCGCTGGTCGATCTGGCGCAGATACTCGTAGCGGATGGCCATATTGAGCTGCTCCGCCCCGGCGATCTCGGCCTTTTCCTCGAGATCCGCACGCATGTCCGATATCAGGGTCCGCTTCAGCTCATCGGGCGGGAGCTCGGCGAGCTCGTCTTCCTCCCGATGAGGTGTGTAGAGAAGGGTCTCCTTCAGCGAGGCGAGAAACTCCGAAAGCAGGGCGCGGTCCTGTCCCCGTGATTTTTCGTACTCGGCAATCCGCTCCTCGATGATGTCCGAGGCGGTCGTCAGGACGCGCTCTTTGAGATCCTGGTCGACGAGTATGGCATCGCGCTGCTCGTAAATCATCTTCCGCTGCTCGTTGAGCACGTCGTCGAACTCGAGCAAGTGCTTTCTGATCTCGAAGTTCCGCTCCTCGACCTTGTTCTGCGCCCGCTCGATGGACTTGTTGATGAGGGGGTGGTTCAGGGGTTCTCCCGGCGGCAGGCCCCGCTCCATGATGGAACGGAGATTAATCCTGCCGCCTCCGAACAGGCGCATGAGATCGTCGTCCATGGAGAGAAAAAACTTCGAGCGTCCCGGATCGCCCTGGCGCCCCGATCGACCGCGCAGCTGATTGTCGATGCGCCGTGCCTCATGACGCTCGGTGCCGAGCACGTAGAGCCCGCCGAGGTCCTTGACCTCCTGATACTGGGTAAGCCACTTCTCGCGCTCACGGCGATAGGCTTCTGCAAACTGCTCTTCGGTGCCCTGCGTTCCGATCTGTCTTCGGGCGCGGGACTCGGGATTACCGCCGAGCTTGATATCGGTACCACGGCCGGCCATGTTCGTGGCAATGGTCACCGATCCCCTGGCACCGGCCTCGGCTATGATGAGCGCTTCGCGGGCGTGGTTCTTGGCGTTGAGCACCTCATGACGGATCCCCCGCCCGGTGAGCATCTTCGAGAGCTTCTCCGAGCGCTCCACCGATACCGTACCCACGAGCATCGGCTGACCCTTTGCATGCACCTCGGCGATTTCGTCGCAGATGGCGGTGTACTTCTCGTCTTCGCTGAGATAGATGAGGTCGTCCTCATCCGTGCGGGTCACCGGACGGTTGGTGGGAACGACTACGACGTCGAGGCCGTAGATCTTGCCGAACTCCGTCTCCTCCGTCTCCGCCGTTCCGGTCATACCCGAGATCTTGTCGTACATGCGGAAGAAGTTCTGGAAGGTGATCGTGGCGAGGGTCCGGTTCCGCTGCGCGATGCGGATGCCCTCTTTGGCTTCGATCGCCTGGTGCAGGCCGTCCGAGTAGCGTCGGCCGTGCAGTATGCGGCCGGTGAACTCATCGACGATTTCGACCTTGCCCTCCGAGACGACGTATTGCTGATCTCGGTGGAACAGGCGGTGGGCCCGTAGCGCCTGCGTAACGTGATGAATGTACTCGAAGTTCTCGTCGACAAAGAGAGAGCCGTCGATGATCTTGCGCCGCTGCAGAACCTCTTCGAGATGGTTCATGCCCTCGTCGGTGAACGTGACTCTCTTCGCCTTCTCATCGAGCTTGTAGTCGCCTTCGGGCTCCTCGGGGTAGTCGCCGGTCTCGGGATCCTTCGCACATTCGGTGAGCTCGCCCACGATGCGGTTCACCTCCATGTACTTCTTGACGTCGTCTTCGGCCTGACCGGAGATGATAAGCGGCGTGCGCGCCTCGTCGATGAGGATGGAGTCGATCTCGTCGATGATGCAGAAGTTGTGGCGCTGTTGGACTTTGCGCGTGGCGTCGAATCGCATGTTGTCGCGCAGATAGTCGAAGCCGAACTCGTTGTTTGTACCGTAGACGATGTCCTTGCGGTAGTTTTCCTGCCGGCTCTCGTTTTCCATTTGCGAGACGATGTGACCGACGGAAATACCGAGGTACTCGTAGATCGGTCTCATCCACTCCGCATCGCGCTCGGCGAGGTAGTCGTTGACGGTGACGATGTGTACACCCTTGCCGGCGAGCGCGTTGAGATACGCGGCGGTAACCGACGAGACGGTCTTCCCCTCACCGGTCTTCATTTCCATGATGCGTCCCTGGTGCAGGACGATACCCCCGATGAGCTGTACGTCGTAGAGTCGTTCTCCAAGCGTCCGTCGAGCCGCCTCCCTGACCAGCGCAAATGCCTCCGGAAGCACGTCGTCGAGGGACTCGCCCCCGGCAATACGTCTCTTGAACTCTTCGGTGGTCTGGGGAAACCGTGATGCGTCCAGGCTCATCGCCCAGGACTCTCGTTCCGTAATGCGGCCGACAATCGGGAGGAGCTCCTCAAGGTCCTTTTCGTGTTTGGACCCGAAGAGGACGTCGATTGCCTTCTGAATCATAGGCAAAATGTATCTGTTTCCCCATGCACGGTCAAGATTGACACGCGGGCGCCGGCTCCGTAGTATGTCGGTGCATTGAACGTGCGTAGGTGGGTTTCCGCTACAGGTCTCATCGCTGCTCTACTCGCCATGCTGCTGCTCGCCGGCTGCATGCCGGGACAGGTGCGCTCCCTCGATCGAAATGAGCTGTTTTCGCTCGACATCGGCCGCGGTGAAGACGAAATAGACCTCTTTGAGGTCGGTGGAGGATCGCTTGACGAGAAAACGCGCGTGTATATGCGCGACGGGCTCGTCTACATCTCCAACGGGGCGTCGAACAAAGTCATGGAGCTCACCTCCTACGGGGATCTCCTGACCCTGTGGTACAATCCCGACACCAACCCGCGACCGGTCATGCTGCAATCCACTCCGACCCCGGATACCGTGACCAACAAACGGGCGCACGACTATTCGTTCGATCAGGTGGGGGAGGTCGCGGTGACGACCGACAAGACGGTCGTGGCCGAGGATATTGTCTCCGAAGAGCGCAGCATTTTCGACGAGGAGCTCGGTGTCAGTCTCAACCACATCGTGCTTCGATTTGCGCCTTCGGGTGAGCTCATCGACTACCTCGGGCAGGAAGGTATCGGCGGGACGCCTTTCCCGTACATCGAAGACCTCCATGTGACGATACACGACGAAATCGTCGTGACGACCCGCACGATGGATTCCTGGCTGGTGTTCTGGTACAACGAAAGCGGTGATCCCCTCTACAACGTGGAGATATCTCTCGATCGGCTGCCGGTACCCGAAGGTATCGAGTTGATTCCACAGCTCGAGACGATCATTCCCGACCAGGAGCGGCGGCGCCTGTATCTGAAGCTCGACTATTACGAGGAGAGTTTCGACGAAGACACCGACGCCAGCTACGGCATCAACAACAGCAGCTCGCGTATATACTGGCTCGATCTGGAGTCGGGTGAGTACCGGGGCTATGTGGAAGTACCCCGGAACACGGTTTCGGTCACGGGCTCGAGCATCTTCGACCGTGAGACCGTCGAGCACCTGTATCAGTTTGTCGGCACCGCCCCCGGAGAACACCTCTACCTGTTGAGTCGCGAAGACAACGAACAGACACAGCTGCTGATCATGAACACGTCCGGGCGCGTCGTGCGGCGCCGCAATCTCCACCTCGAGGATGACCGGGTCGTGTACAAGACGTTCAATGTTTCGCCCACCGGTATTCTTACGGCTCTGCTGGGGTTCGAGGACCGCGTGGATCTCATGTGGTGGCGCAGCGACAGGCTTCTCGATACCGAAGCGGAATAACGCGGGAGGACCGCATATGAACCTCGTGACGTCGTCCGAGATGACCGAGATCGATCGACGGGCTCAAGAAGAGTTCGGGATTCCCGGTCTGCTTCTCATGGAAAACGCGGGGCAGAGGGCCCTGTCGATCTGGTCGGCCGAGCGCGATACGTCTGACCCCGGCACGCGGGTGTGGCGGCGCGGAGCCGGTACGCGCCTCGTCTTTGCCGTCGGGACGGGCAACAACGGCGGTGACGCGCTGGTTATGGCCAGGCAGGCAGCGATCGAGCGGCTCGGCGAGGTCGTCGTGGTGCCGGTGGACGGCACGCTCAAGGGTCACGCGGCGATGCACCTCGACGTGGTCCGGCGCCTCGGGATCAGCGTACTGCCCTGGGACGGCACGCGGGCCGATGCCGAGGCTGCTATTCGGAATGCCGATGTGCTCTTCGACGGGCTCGCCGGCACCGGGATCCGCGGCGGCCTTCGCCCTCCGCTCTCGGATATCGTTGCCGCGATGAACGGGTCCGCCGCGCCGATCGTCGCGGTCGACGTCCCCAGCGGTCTTTCGGACGACTTCCTCGCGGGGGCACCAATGGCGGAGGCGGAGCTCACGCTCACCATGGGTCTGCCGAAGCGCTGTCTCTATCTGCCGGACGCCCGCCCGAGCTGTGGACGCATCCGACGCGTCGCAGTCGGGTTCCCGCCGGCGCTGACCGAAAGCGACGAACTGCCGGGCCGCCTTGTAGATGCCGGCGACGCAGCGCAGCGTATCGTGCCCCTCGCCCCCGATGACTACAAGCACCGCCGGGGCGTCTGCGCGGTGTTCGCCGGCGCCCGCGGCACCACCGGCGCGGCCGTGCTCGCCGCCACTGCGGCCGCACGGAGCACGGCCGGTATGGTTCGTGTCTTTGCCGATGCGGATGCCTACCCGGTGATCGCCTCACAGTGTCGCTCGGTCATGGTCGTGGAACGGCAGGACACGGCTCCCGATCCGGCAGGGCACAGCGCGTTGCTCGTGGGCCCCGGATGGGGCCGCGGCCCGGAGCGGCGAACGGACCTGCTTCACCTCATCGAGACGGGGATCCCCGGCGTGCTCGATGCCGACGGCATCAACGTACTCGCGGACATGAGGGGCGAGGGCGGCGAGCTCCCGGCGTTCGGGGGCGTGTGGGTACTTACGCCCCACGCGGGCGAGCTCGCGCGCCTCTCGGGCCGAGGCGGTAGGGAAGTCCTTGCAGACGCGTTCACCGTGACAATCGAGACCGCCCGGCAGCTCGATGCAGTGGTATGTCTGAAATCGCACGTGACCATTATCGCCTCTCCCGACGGCCGGTACGCCGTGGTGGACGGGATGAATCCGGCGATGGGCACCGGAGGCGCCGGGGATGTGCTTGCGGGCATGATTGCCGGGCTGCTGGCGCGCGGCGGCTCGGCATTCGACGCCGCGGTCGCGGGGTGCAGTATTCATGATGCGCTCGGCAAGCGGCTCTTCGACGAGCGCGGCTTCTACCTCGCCGAGGATCTCCTCGATGAGCTGTCCCGGGAGACGGCGAGGTATCTCGCGTGAGAGACGACGGTCGACGCCGGTACTATGGTCGCGGGCCGGAGGAGATGCGCCGGCGGATGGAGGAGCAGGCGGAAAAGCCTCGAGGTCTTTTCGCCGGTAATCGCTCGCTGCTCATCATCTTCATTGACGTTGTAATCATCCTCATCATCTACGGTCTCTATGTGACCTTTCTGGCGGGGGCCCCCTCCGCCCGGACCATAGACGGCTACCGGTTCTCGCTTTCGGCGGCCCGGCTCGAGAACGCCGCGCTGGCTACCCTGAGGATCAGAGCCGGTGGTGACGGTGACGCGGCGCCCGATACTCCGATCGTTACCGTGCGGTTTCCCGACGCGGCCGATAGCGGGGATCACCGTGCGACGGAGTCGGGGGATGCCTCTACTGCGGAGATGAAGGACGTGCTTCCCGAGCAGGAGGGACAGGAGCGGGTATTCCGGCGGCGGGTTGCCCTCGCTGAGGAGCAGGAGCTCATCAACGTGGAAGTGGACGCCCTCGGAGAGAGCTTCACGCTCGAGGCGAGCGTCCGCGATTGACCGAGGCCATCAAATCTCCTATCATCCACGTATTCAGGATAACAATTCACGGGGTGTAGCGGTATGTATCAGATCTATTTGCTTTCGGTGCTGACCAATGTACTTGCGGGCGTCGCGCTCTCTGTCGGCGGCATGGACGAAAAGCTGCACCTGAGCTCGGTGTTCAACAAGGAGCTCATGCAGACCGACGGCTTTCGTCTCGGGCTCGGTATCGTGACCTTTGTTGTAGGGTTCTTCAAGCTGCTGTCGGTGAGCGAAGGCGATGTTCCGGTTGTCGGTGACATTCTCCCCGCCATTTCGGGTCTCGTGCTCGGTATGATTCTGCTCCTGCAGTACTACCGCAGCCGCTCGGCGGTGAGCTCGCCCTTCGTGGATACCCTCGACAACGTCTTCGGGAAGAATAGTGCGGTCTTCGGCACCGTGGGAATCCTCATTGGTATCCTGCACTTTCTTCTGCATCGGGTTCTGTTTCTCTGATCGGACGTACCGCGGGTGCGACACTCTGTTGCCGGCATTGCCTGGCGGGGCGGACGGCTCCTTCTCGCCAGGCGCAGGCCCGGCGGGGTGAACAGCCGGCTGTGGGAGTTCCCCGGCGGCAAAGTCGACACGGGCGAGGCCCCACCGGAAAGCCTTGCGCGAGAGTTCCATGAAGAGCTCGGTGTCGCCATTACCGTGGGGGAATTACTGGCGACCGGCTCCTTCAGCCATGGCAATACCCGGTTTTGCCTCGAAGCCTACCGCATCAGGCCGGCCTCGACCAATTTCCGCCTCCACGAGCATGAGGAGGTCGGCTGGTTTACGCCGGATGAGGCGGAAGCTCTCGCTCTCGTCCCCTCCGACCGCGATCTGTTGAGAAAGCTTCGGCGCGTGCTCGGCTGAGCCCATGCCCGGGCGGATCACGTCCGCTCAGATCACGGTACCGGCCGGGACGACCGCGTTCTTGGGAATCACGATGACTCCGTCGCGCACGTAGTGCGTTGGAAAATCCCCGTCCTCGTAGTGCTCCCTGTCGACTCCGATGCGGCAGCCCTCGCCGATGCGGGTATTCTTGTCGATGATCGCGCCGGCTACGCGGCAGTTGCGCCCGATACCCATGTTCGGCATCCCCCGTTCGGCATTGCCGGCTTTGCGGTCTTCGCGCTCGTAGAAGTCCGCCCCCATGAGCACGACGCCGTCGAGCGTACACCCGGCCTCCACCACACTGCGGATGCCGACAATGGAGCGCGAGATCGTCGAATCGGTGATGATCGAGCCGTCCGCTGCAAGCACCTCTTTCAGCGTGCAGGAGTTGAACTTGGAGGCAGGGAGGTCGCGCCGATGCGTGTAGATCGGGCTGTCTTCCTCGTAGAAGTTGAAATCCGGCTTGAAGACCGCCAGATTGAGATTGGTTTCGTAGAAGGATCGAATGGTACCGATGTCCTCCCAGAAGCCCGTAAACACGTAGGCGGCAACCTCCGCGGAGTCTATGAGTGCGGGTATGACTTCCTTGCCGAAGTCGGTGAGATTGTTGTCGAGGGCCTTCTCCATGGCCTCTGCGTTGAAGCAGTAGATGCCCATGGAGGCGAGAAACTCCTTGCCGACGGCACGCTGAGCCTCGCTCGGATGAAGCTCTTTCGGAATCCGCAGGTGGTCGATATTCTCGGGGATCGGCGGCTTCTCCACGAAGGAGCTCACGCGTCCCCTGCGATCCGCCTGCAGAATGCCGAAGCCTTCTGCCTGCTCGCGCGTCACCGGAGTGGCCGCCACGGTGACGTCCGCTCCGGAGTCGAGATGACGCCGGAAGAAGTCCTTCAGGTCCATGCGGTAGAGCTGGTCGCCGGAAAGAATCATGTAATGCGACGGCTCCTGAGGCCGGAAGTGCGGGAAGTTCTTGCGAACGGCGTCGGCCGTGCCCTCGTACCATCCGGAGTGCTCGAAGGTCTGCTCGGCTGCCAGAAGCTCCACGAAACCCTTGGAGAACGAGTCAAAGATGTAGGTGCTCGAAATGTGCAGGTGGAGCGACGCGGAGTTAAACTGCGTGAGCACAAAAATGCGCACAAAGCCGGCGTTGATGCTGTTTGACAGGGGGATATCTACCAGCCGGTATTTCCCGCCGAACGGTACCGCCGGTTTGGCGCGTTCCATCGTCAGCGGATACAGGCGGGTACCCTTTCCTCCGCCCATGACGATGGAGAGTACGCGTGCCATATTCTGCCATTGTAGGGTGGCGGTTTCTCCGCGGTCAAGAAAAATACTCGTCGAGCCGAGGCTTCCAAGGTATCAAGCAGCCTGTTGGCCCGCCGCGGCCAAATCGGCCACCGCGTAGGC
>CAZWNS010000040.1:24296-26267 GCA_964635245.1 uncultured Spirochaetaceae bacterium | reverse complement strand
AGGCCCGCAGCCGAGGCCGTGGTCCCCATAGACGACATCAACTTCGCCTACGGCTACGGCGTATACGAGACGCTGAAGGTGCGAAAGGGGGTTGTGTTCTTCCCCGACCGGCACGCCGAGCGCCTTCTGCATTCGGCCGATATCATCGAGCTTGCCCATCAGTTCTCCCACGAGGAGGTCGAGCGGTCCGTGCTCGATCTCGCGCGGGCCAACGGGATACGCGACGCGAACATCAAGGTGCTTCTTATCGGATCGCCGGATGTCGAGACGGCCGAGGGCGCGCGCCTCTACGTGTTCATGCTCAACCCCCTCTTCCCTCGCCGCGAGATCTACCGCGACGGAGCCTCGACGGTCAGCGTCGAGTGCGAGCGTCGCTATCCCCAGGCGAAATCCCTCGACATGCTTACGAGCACCCTTGCCTACCGCAGTGCGCGGCGCGCCGGCGCCTATGACGCGCTCCTCGTTAATCGGGCGGGCGAGATTACCGAGGGTACCCGGACCAATGTCTTCTATACCGACGGCACCACGGTGTATCAGCCGCCGAAGGCTACGGCGCTGCTCGGCGTGACGAAGCTCACCCTCGAGGAGGTACTCGGCCGGCGCGGTATCGACGTACTCGAGCGCCCGCTGCTCAAGAGCGAGGTCGGCTCCTGGGGCGGCTACTTCCTGACCAGTACCTCGAGCAAGGTAGTTCCGGTCTCGCGCGTCGATGAGCACAGCTTCGAGATCCCCGAAATCGTGCGCGACATCATGGGCGCCTACGACGCCTTTCTCGATGACTACCGACGCGCTCAGCCGACGATCGTCGGCGAATATTGATTTTCCCGTGTTCCGCGGCTATGATTCTCTGTGAACATGCGAATACGTTTCCTGCTATTGATTGCTGCGGTCGTTCTTGTCTCCTCCTGTGCCACCGTTCCGGTCGCCGAGCGAGAGAGTCGCATCATGGCCCTCGTTGACCGCATCAATGGCGATTCGCTCACGCGGGTGGTGGAGGTGACCTCGGTTCCCTTCGTGCTCGACCGCGAAATCCTCGCCCTCGAGGGTGATGTCCGCACCATGTGGTCGAACATGCGGGACGCCGGCTTCATGCTGGTGAACCCCACGATCGAGGAGATCATCCCGCTCGGCTCGGAGAGCTACAAGCGCTTCGGGGACACCATGGACATGCGCGTGTTCTTCGACAAGTACGTACCCGAGGACGCCACGCTCGTCCGGATCAATAGCGATTCGGGCGACTTTCTGTTCGTGCTCGGCGACAGATTCTGGGGTGTGCCCCGTATGTACGCAATGACGGGACCCCTCCCGTAAGAGGTGCCAATGCGTGTTTCACAGAGAGCGCCGTTCACGGTTGCACTGCTTTTGGCTGCGGCCGTCGTGATCCCCGCGCAGGACGCGGAGGTAGCGTACGTCGAGGGCTTTCCCGAGCTGCGGAGTTCCGGCGGCGCCCGCTTTGAGCTCGACTTCGGCGATCTCGTGGAGTCCGGAGACTCGGTGATCACGGGCGCGACCGACTACGCGGAGCTGGAGCGCGGCACCGGGAACACCATCCGCGTCAACGAGAACACGGTTTTCACACTGCAGCAGGTCGAGCGTGAGGGACGCACCGAAACGGTGCTTGAGAACACGGTCGGCTCGGTTTCCTATCGCTTTAATCGGGTAACCGGTCGCGAGCCGCGGATCGGCACCGCGAGTGCGGCCGCCGGCGTTCGCGGCACCGAGCTCACCGTCTACGCGGGCGACGACGGTACGAGCCTTTTCGCGGTGGACTCCGGCCTCGTCGACGTCGAGGCCGAGGGCCGCACCGTCTCCCTCACCGAGAACGAGGCCGTGGAGGTCGTCGCCGGGCAGGCGCCGGGGGAGAAGTTCGAATGGCTCGGCGCCGAGCTCGACTTCAGCACCTGGAACGCCGACCGCCTCGACGTGTTTCTCGAGGATCCGCTCGAAGGGTTGGTGCGGATCGAGGAGCGG
>CAZWNS010000040.1:22694-24196 GCA_964635245.1 uncultured Spirochaetaceae bacterium | reverse complement strand
ATGAAACCCACCAAGTCCCGCCTAAAGAAGGCACTTCTTTCGTACTATCCCCGGGTGTTCGAGGTGCTCGAGGCGGGAGATACCGGTGCGCTTGTGCTTCTTTCCAATCAGGTATGCCATGACGGCGACCTGGGTCCCTACGCGTACGACGAGTCCAAGTTTCCGGCGATGCCGGGCGGCGATCCGATTACCGAGGAGGGGCTGGCCCGCCTCGAGGGGTTTCTCGACGCCGACGACAAAGCCGCCTTTGTCCGGGCGCAGTCGGCCGACGGCGATGCGGGCCTGGTCTGGTTTCTGTACGCCGCGCTGTGGCAGGCGGGCGAGGTCAAGCGGCTGCGCTACCTGCTGACCGGCGTGCGCGACTATCTGGCCGGCGCGGAGTACCGCGAGGACGGGGCGGTGAAAGCCTGGTACGCGCTGGGCAGGCACATCGCGTCGGGCGGACGGGAGCCTCTGGTCAACAAGCAGGTTACCCGGGCTCACCAGGTCTACCGGCACGGGTACAGTCTGTCGGCTTCGAAGATCAAATCGCCGAGCAGCGAGGATCATCTACTCTACTACCGCTGGATGAAGGACCGGGGGCTCGGGCCGCAGGATCTGCACCTCGCCCACAAGGCGCTCTTCACGCTGGGAAACGCAACAAAGACGCTCCTGTGACCGAGCTTTGCTTGGAATGATCCCTCGCCATATCGGGAAAGGACCACTCATGCCCCGAAATCCCGAAGCCGTGCTCTTCGATCTGGGAGACACGCTCATCGTTGCTCGCAGCTATCGCCTGGAAGCCGGGGTCGAAGCGCTGCTCGACGCCGCGGCGCATCGCAACGGCGCCACGGTCGACGAGGTTGTCGCCCTTGCCCGCGAGCTGAATGACGAGTTCGGTCGACGCGCCGACGAGTCTTCCCTCGAGTACTCCCAGCGAGTATTCCACCGGATGCTCTATGACTCGCTCGGGATCCGTTTTGAGCTCTCGGAGGCGGAGCTCGAGCGGCGCTACTGGGACGCGGCCTTCGAGTTCGTTCCCGAGCCGGGGGTGGAAGAGGCGCTGGCGGCGGTGCGGGAAACCGGTGTGAGAATGGGCGTGGTGAGTAACGCCTCGTTCTCAGGCGAAGTGCTTCGCCACGAGCTCGAAAAGCAGGGGCTGTTTGAGTATTTCGATTTCCTCATATCTACCGCCGATTACGGTCTGCGAAAACCGCATCCGCAGATCTTTCGTGTCGGACTACAGCGCACCGGCGTCGCGCCGGAGCGGACCTGGTACGTGGGGAACAGTCTCCAGTTCGACGTGGCCGGAGCCGTGGCGGCGGGCATCACGCCCGTGTGGTACAACCGCCTCGGCGTGGAGGGTGAGGCGCCGCAAGCGGTCGGTACCATCACGCACTGGAGCGAGTTCCCGCCGCTGCTTCGCGCGGCGCGCGCCGAGCCGGCGACCTGAGCCCGACCGAAGGTCAACCTGAGGTCAGCCGGAGCGCAGGACGTCGGGAAGCGGATCGTGCCATGGTCGC
>CAZWNS010000040.1:0-22594 GCA_964635245.1 uncultured Spirochaetaceae bacterium | reverse complement strand
AACCTGAGGTCAGCCGGAGCGCAGGACGTCGGGAAGCGGATCGTGCCATGGTCGCAGCAAGGATCCGGCGAACATCCCGCTCCACATAGGAGGACACGTAGTTCTCGAACCATACCTGCGGTTCTACGGGGCGATCATAAACGGGTGGGTATAGCCCCTGGACTATGAGCTGGTCGCGTTCGATCGGCATCAGGCCTGCATTTCGCAGCTCCGCGAGCGAGAAGGGCAGGAGCGTTACGCTTCCGAAGAATGTGGGGTGCCCGTTGTCCCTCGTCGAACAGGGCGCCGTCCGGATACTGAGACAGGAACCCGCGGGGGTCCGTATGAGCGAACTCGCGGACATCCGGGTATTACTGTGACAAATCGTAACTTCCATTTGCAATTTGTCAAGCTATCTCGCCGCAGGCTTCGTGCGAACCCCCGTATACCCGATTTTTTCCCTCAGGCACTTGATGCAATCGCCCTGCATGAATATACTCCGTTCTAACAAACGAAGAAGGAAGTGGTACGCGAACGATGCGTTACACGGCGGCGAGCATGAACATGTCAACCAGCCTCATGATGAGCATGATGATGGACATGGGTATGCGCAAGGAGTGCGCCGGGTAACCATTTGGATTGAGCGTGCCGTGTCCACGGCATATGGAGAAAGGCTCACCGGATGGTGAGCCTTTTTTTTCGCCCGCAGGGCCGTGCGGCCGGCGGCAACGCGGGTGATGCCGAATCAAGGAGGAACCGAGATGTCGGATACACAGTCTCTGCGCTACGAAACGCTCCAGCTTCACGGCGGCCAGCAGGCGGACCCCACCACGGGTGCGCGTGCCGTGCCGATCTACCAGACGACCTCCTACGAGTTCGAAAGCTCCGAGCATGCGGCGAAGCTCTTTGCCCTCCAGCAGTTCGGAAACATCTATACCCGGATCATGAATCCGACGACCGACGTGTTCGAGCAACGCATGGCGCTGCTCGAGGGCGGCGTTGCAGCGGTCGCCACGGCCTCGGGGCACTCGGCCCAGCACCTCGCCATCACCTCCATCATGGGGCAGGGGGGACATATCGTGTCGAGCTCCTACCTCTACGGAGGGACCTACAACCAGTTCAAGGTGACCCTGCCCCGGCTGGGGATCGACACGACCTTCGTCGACATCACCGACCTCGATGAGGTTCGCTCGGCCGTCACCGACAGGACGCGCGCGCTCTACGCGGAAACGATCGGAAACCCGGGCTACGTGGTCCCGGATCTCGCGGCGCTTGCCGAGATCGCCCATGAGGCCGGCATCCCCTTCATCGTGGATAACACCTTCGGTGCCGCCGGCTACCTCTGTCGGCCGATCGAGTACGGCGCGGACATCGTCGTGGAGTCGGCCACAAAGTGGATCGGCGGACACGGCACCGCGATCGGCGGCGTGCTGGTCGACGCCGGCAGCTTCGACTGGGGTAACGGCAAGTTCCCCTACTTCTCCGAGCCCTCGCCGGGCTACCATGGCATAAACTTCTGGGAGACCTTCGGCGAAGGCAGCCCCTTCGGAAACATCGCGCTGGCCGTTCGCGCCCGTGTGGAGGGTCTGCGGGACTTCGGTCCGGCTCCCTCCCCGTTCAACTCTTTTCTGCTGCTCCAGGGCCTCGAAACACTCTCCCTGCGCCTCGATCGCCACACCGAGAACGCCCTCGAGCTCGCCAATTGGCTCGAGACGCGCGATGAGGTCGAATGGGTGAACTACCCCGGACTCCCGTCACACCCGAGCCACGAGACGGCCGGGCGCTACCTCTCCCACGGGTTCGGCGCGATGCTCTCATTCGGCATCCGGGGGGGCCTCGAGGCGGGGCGCACCTTCATCGACTCGGTTAAGCTTGCAAGCCACCTCGCCAACGTCGGGGATGCAAAGACGCTCGTGATACATCCCGCCTCGACCACGCACTCGCAGCTCGAGCCGGAGGAGCAGATCTCCGCGGGCGTGCGCCCTGAGATGGTCCGGATTTCGGTCGGCATCGAGCACATAGACGACATTAAGTCCGACTTCGAGCAGGCCTTTTCGCGCGCGCTCGCGCCGGGTGCGGCGAGGAGCTGAGCCATGATCGAGAGATACCATGCCTTCCACACGGGGGAGCTCTGGACGGATTCCTCGCCTCTCGAGCTCGAAAGCGGGGAGACGCTCTCCCCGCTCGAGCTCGCCTACAACACGTGGGGGGAGCTCAATGAGGCGGGCGACAACGCGGTCATAGTGGCGCACGGATTCACCGCGAACTCCGATATCTCGCAGTGGTGGGGCGGTCTTCTCGGCGAAGGCCGCGCCCTCGACCCGGAGAAGCACTTCATCGTCTGCATCAATTCACTTGCCTCGCCCTACGGCTCGACGAGCCCGCTGACCTACGCCCGCGAGGGTCGATCGCCGCGGGAGTTCCCGGGCGTGACCGTCCGCGACACCGTGCACGCCCACAAACGCCTCGTCGACGCCCTCGGTATCCGCCGCATTCACAGCGTCGTCGGCGTCTCCCTCGGCGGGCACATGGCGCTCGAGTGGGCCATCCTCTATCCCGAGCTCGTGGGCTCCTTCGTGACCATCGGAAGTACGGCGAAGCACTCTCCGTGGTGCATCGGGATCAGTGCTACGCAGCGCGCGGCCATCACCGCCGATCCGGCCTGGCAGAACGGCGAGTACGACGAGCAACCGAGAACGGGCCTGGGCCTCGCCCGGCAGATCGCGATGATCTCCTACCGCAGCAACCCGTCTTTCGCCGAGCGGTTCGGGCGGCGGCGCACCGACGAGGCGACGCCGCGGTTCGAGGTCGAGAGCTACCTCGACTACCAGGGACACAAGCTTGTCGACCGCTTCGACGCGAACTGCTACATCGAGATGACGCGACTCATGGACACCCATGACGTCGGCCGTGACCGCGGCGACTATCCGGAGGTTCTCTCTCGCATCCGGCAGCCGGCGTTGGTGCTCAGCGTGAGCTCCGATGTGCTCTACCCGGCACACGAGCAGCTCGAACTTGCGCGGTCAATGCCGAACGCCGAGTACGGCGTCATACGATCCGACGCCGGCCATGACGGCTTTCTCATCGAGCACGAGCAGCTCGTCGACCTTCTTACGCCGTTCATGCACCGCGCGGTAGCCGAACGGAGGCCGCCGGCGGTATCATGGGCGGGATGAACGGGCGTGTCGTTCTCCCCGGCGTGTTGCATGCACTCACGGCGGCGGCACCGGCGGTGACCGGCGGCGCGGCTGGAATGACGCGGCACGAGCGCAGGCGAGGCACACGATGAAGAGCCCACGATTGCATCAACAACCGAACCTCTTCCGGCAGACCTCGCGATTCTATGACCTCGACCTGGCCTGGTATCCGCACCACGACGTGGAGTTCTACCTGCAGCTTGCCGCCGAAACCGGCGGCCCCATTCTCGAGCTCGCCTGTGGTACGGGGCGGGTGACGATTCCGCTCGCGCGGGCCGGATACGAGGTCTACGGCTTCGATCTCTCGCGCGAGATGCTCGGCCTGCTGCAGTCGAAGCTGAACCGGCTGCCGATGGAAATATCGCGCCGCATCCACCTCCATCGCGACGACATGGCGAGCTTCGAGGTGAGGCGACGGTTTCCCCTCGTCATCGTGCCCTTTCGCTCGTTTCAGGCTCTCACCGACGAGCAGAGGATAACCGGTGCGCTTGCCGGTATCCGGCGCCACCTCATGCCCGGCGGCACGGCGGTCATCGACCTCTTCGCGGTCGACGGCGAGCCGGACGGGAGCTGGGTCGGCGAGCAGGTTGACTGGGTGCGCCGAATGCCGGAGACGGGCGAGGTGATCACCCGCATGCGAACCGGGCTCGCGGTGGACCACGAGGAGCAGGTCATTCACTCGGAGGTGAGCTTTCACGTGGAGCACGCCGACGGCCGGCGCGAGAGTGTCCGCGATCCGTTTGCGCTGAAATACTACTTTCCCTATCAGATGCAGGTGCGGCTGGCCGCTTCCGGGTTCTCCATTCTCGGCGAATACGGCTACTACGACCGCCGTCGCCTCGAAGAGGGGCCTGAGATGATCTTTCTCTTCCGATGAGCACCGACGAGCGGATTGGGCCCGCATTCGGCCGTGCGGTCGCAGACTACGCGCTCTTCATTGAGCGTGGCTATCCGGTGAAGGGCGTGCTCAAGCTCGTCGGAGATCGGTACCGTCTCTCGGGTACCGAGCGAACCATCCTCTATCGAGGTGTCGTTTCGCGCGCGTGTGCCGAAGCTCGCCGCCGCCGCATGATCGCGCCCGAGGACATCCCCCGGGGATCGACAATCATCGTCGACGGGCATAACGTGCTTTTCACGGTGGTGAACTATCTGCAGGGACGCCCCGTCTTCATTGCCGTCGACGGATACCTGCGTGATGCGGGAAACCCCGCGCGCCGCATCCGGGCCGGCGAGGACTACCGGCGGGCCGTCTCCGAGCTCGGCGAGCGCTTTCGTGGCCTCGATGCGGGCCGTATCGCGGTATACTTCGACGAGCCGGTGACCTACAGCAAGGACCACATCGGCACCGCGCGGCAGGCCTGGGCGGACCTCGGCGAGAAGCTCGAGCTGCATCTCGTGCGCTCCGCCGATCACGCACTGACACTGCGCGCGGCCGATCTCATTGCGACATCGGATTCGACCCTGATCGATCGGAGCCCCGTGCCGCTTGTGGACTTCGCGCGCTGGATCGTCGAGGACGGCCTGGCGGCGACCATTCCCCGCCTGGCCGACTACCTCGGGGAGAGAGGCTGAGCGGCGTGGACGGCCGTTACTCGTCGGCAAGCGTTGCCTCGAGCACGCGCAGGTTGTAGCGCAGCTCGCGTGCGCCGGGCTCGGGCCGAATGAGGGTAAAGAAGCGCTCGGTCTGCGCCGGAATACGCATTTCCCGCGGCAGGTCTGCGGTGGTGCGAACGCCCCGGCCGGAGACGGTCATCGTCGCGTTCACCGCCCTGTCGTAGCCGTTTCGAATGAAGGCGATGTAGGTCGCGTCCACCCGCTCGGTGCGGAACTCCACCCGGCGGTTGAGGGGGACTTCCGCGCTGTGGTCTTCGAAATCGGCGGGCGAGAGGTCGCGACCGAAGACCGGCTCGAACGGTTCTCCGCCGGGGTGACGTGCGTAGTAGTAACGGCCTTCCTCCGGGGAGATCGGCCCGTCGAGGCCGCGGAACTCCACCGGTATGGACTGCATGGTACCGTCCTCGAGCGGGACGCGCACGTCGAAATGGAGATGGGGTCCGGCGCTGCGTCCGGTGTTTCCGCTGTAGCCGATGTGCTGTCCGGCGCTCACTTGCTCTCCGACCTCGACGGTGCTTCCCCCCTGCCGCAGATGGACGTAGTTGGCAAACGACCCGTCATCGTGTGCGATAAGGATGTAGTTTCCGTGCTCGTCGTAGCGGGCCGACGGGCCGCCGATACGCGAGTCCTCCTTTACCTCCACCACGAGCCCGTCTCGCGCCGCGTGCACCGCGGTGCCCGGCTCGAGGTCGAAGTCCAGCGCGTACTCGTTCTCGCCGAAGTGGGTGAACTCACCCTGATAGCCCTGGGTGACACGATGCTTGGTTCCGTGGGCGAAGGGGAGAAGGTACTGATGTGAATCGTCGTGGTCCGCCGCCGCCGGATCGCCGCGCGCGAAGGAGTAGGACACGCTGTAGCCGCGGCGCTCGTTCGGATCCTCGAGGTCGAGGGTGAACAGATGCACCCGCTGCGCTCCCGGCTCGAGGGTGCGGCTGTAGGGGAGCTCGAAATCCGCTTTGAGATTGACGAGGCGTGGAAAATCCACCGTCACATAGGTTTCGATGAGGTGTTCGCTGTCGGCGAAGAAGTCGTAGCCGTCCTCTTCGTTGCGTTCTCCGTACACGCGTACGAGGTCCTGCTGGGCCTCCGCCCGGCCGACCGCGGTGAATATGGTCATGATGATCAGTCCCGTAACGATGCCGATCGAAGCTCTCATGGCTCGTGCCTTAACATACGGAATTTCCGCCTTCGCGGCACTGGACATGCCGCGAAATCTCCTCCGATAATCGGGGCGTGAGCCGCTTGCTGTTCAAACGCTACCTCATTCCCCTCAGTCTCCCGGCCCTGACGATTCCCCCTGCGCTGGTGATTCTGGGTGCAGTCGCCGCTCTCGTGCTACGTGCCGGCTCCCCGGATGCTGACGTCGCCACGGTCACCAAGACCGGCGCCGGCGCCGCGGAGCACCCGGGCGCCGCGGAGCGCCCGGGTGCCGAGATCCCACCGACTGCGCAGCCGTCCGCCGCCCCGGAGCTCTTGCTGACCTTTCTCGGCGACATCATGGCGCACACGGTGAACTTCTCCATGGAGGACTACGGACGCATTTACGACGACGTGAGAGACGAGCTGAGGGGCGACGACCTGACCTTTGCGAACCTCGAGACACCGGTCGTCGCATCGCGGCCCTACGCGAGCTATCCCCGCTTCAACGTCGGACCCGCATATGCAAGGGCCGCGGCGGATGCCGGGGTCGATGTGTTCTCCCTGGCCAACAACCATGTCACCGACTGGGGAGCCGACGGCGTCGCCGAGACGCGGTCGGCCCTGGCGCTGCTCACGGCGAGCCGGGGGCTTGCGACGAACGGAACGAGGGCGCATCCCGGAGAGGATCTGGAGGTGACCGAGCTTCGTGTCCGCGGCCGCCGCATCGGGTTCGTCGCGGTCACGCAGATCCTCAACGTGCCGGATGGGCGCGAGCTTGTTCAGCTTGTCGACTACCGCGACTCCGCCGCCGCCGAAGCCTTTACGGAGTGGGTCTCGGTGCGAGCGCTGGGCTTCGATCTGTTTATCGTGTCCTATCACGGCGGACAGGAGTATGCCCTCGAGCCGGACCCGAAGAAGGCTGCGTTTTTCGAGCACCTGGCCCGGGCCGGGGCCGATGTCGTGTGGTCGCATCATCCCCACGTGGTACAGCCCTGGCGCGCTCTTGAGCGGGCCGACGGCAGCTCGGCGCTCATCCTGCATTCGACCGGAAACTTCATCTCCGGTCAGACGTGGCATCTCGAGCCCGAGCACGCGGCAACCGCCCGGGCCTACACCGGCGACACGCCGCTGTTCCGGGTCCGTGCACGCTGGGAGACGGGCGACGACGGGGGCGAGCGCCTCGTCCTTCGCCACGACCCCCTCTTCGCGGTGAATCATCGTGATCCGGAGCACGGCATGGTCGTACGACGCCTCGATGAGCTCATCACAAGCGATATCGACCGGCGGTGGAAGCGCTACTACGTGGTCAGGCGAAACGCGCTTCAGGAGGTCGCGTGGCGCTCCGATCGCGTACGCATCGCCTCCGCCTTGGACTAAGGCGCGCGAGCTGCTATCCTTCTCGCTCGAGAGGGGAGGATGGCGATATGGCACATAGCGTCGTTCCCGAGGCCGAGGCAATCCTCGACCGGGAGTTTCGCGTACTCGATAAAGGCTTTGTTCGTCTCGTGGACTATCTCGGCGGCGATGAGCGCATCGTGCAGTCGGCGCGGGTCTCGTACGGCGCCGGCACGAAGACCTTCCGCGAAGACCGGGGGCTCATCAGGTACCTCATGCGGAACGAGCACACCTCGCCCTTCGAACAGGTGGTGCTGACCTTCCACGTCAAGCTGCCGATCTTCGTGGCCCGGCAGTGGATCCGCCATCGCACCGCGCGGGTAAACGAGATTTCCGGTCGGTACAGCGTCATGACCTCGGAGTTCTATGTTCCGCAGGGCAGGGATATCGCGCTGCAGAGTGAGGACAACCGGCAGGGACGGCAGGCGGAGGCGGTATCGCCGGAGTTGCAGCGGCAGATAGCGGACAGGCTCGCCGCCGAACAGGAGCGCGCATACCGCGGCTACGAAGAGCTCCTCGACGAGGGGCTTGCGCGCGAGCTCGCCCGTATCAACCTCCCGCTGAGTCTCTATACCGAGATGTACTGGCAGATCGATCTGCACAATCTCTTTCACTTCCTGAAGCTGCGCATGGACGCTCACGCGCAGTACGAGATTCGCGCGTATGCGGATACCATGTTCGATATCGCCGAGCGGGTTGCGCCTGCCGCCTGCGAGGCGTTCACCGACTACGTACTCGAGTCGGTCAGATTCTCAGGGGCCGAAGTCGCCGCGCTCAGATCGGCGCTCGGGCCGGCGGAACACGGCTCGCCGGTTCCGCCGCAGCTTGCCGAGGCGGCCGAGGCGGCGGGGATAACCGGCAAGGCGCTTTCCCGGCTCGTGGAAAAGCTCTCGCAGGGATCCCGCCCGGAGGCAGCACAGTGATTCGAGAGGACACCGGCGGCTACGTGATGGTCGTCACCACGATAGAGCCCGAAAAGGGCCGCGCCCTTGCCGCCGGGCTGGTCGAGGCAAGGCTTGCGGCCTGCGTGCAGGTCATACCGAAGGTCGAGAGCTTCTACGTCTGGCAGGGGAAGGTGGCATCGGACCCCGAGGCGGTGCTTCTCTGCAAGACGCATCGAGACAGACTGGCCGATATCGAGCGCCATTTCGCCGAGCATCACGGCTACGACGTGCCGGAGCTGATCGCCGTACCGGTCATCGCCGGACTCGACAGCTACATTTCATGGATGGGGGAGACCCTCGGGCCGGACTCCCCGAGAGGACCCTCTCCGGCATGAGAACCCGAACCCACGAAGGCACCCCCCTGCCGCCGGGAGGAATACCCACCTCGCCGATCGAGGAGCACACCCGTGGGAGCGGCCGCCTTATCGCCGTCGAGGCGGTAACCGCCGAGGTCGCTGCCGCAGGCCCGGCCGCAGCCGCGGGAGAGGACGATCGGTTGAGCGTTATCTCCTTCGAATATGGTACCGCCGCCGTCCGGTTCTTTCCCGGCGGTATCGTGCGAGTGACGCTTTCCCGCGGAGACGCACGGCTACCCGAACCCTCGTACGCGGTGACGCGACACCCCGAGACGCTCTCCCCCGCGGTGGAGGAGACCGCCGAGCGGCTCCTCCTCGAGGCGGAGGGGCTGACGCTGAGCATCGAGCGGAAGACCGGGGATTTCGAGCTCAGCCGGGAGCCCGGCGACCGCAGGCTCGCGACCATCGGCGGGGCGTTTCGCTTCAACCGCAGGATTATGGGTATGCGCTTTCCCCTCGGGGTCGACGACAGGGTCTACGGGCTCGGCGAGAAGACCGGGTTTCTCGACAAGCGGGGACGGGTGTACCGGATGTGGAACACCGACGAGTCGACGCATCTGCCCACCGCCGATCCGCTCTACGTCACCGTGCCGCTGGTCATTCGCGCGGATCGACTCGGGGCGGTCGGCGTGTTCCTCGACGAGCCGGCGCGCTCGTGGTTCGACATCGGCTCGGCACGGACCGACGCGTGGAGCATGGCCGCGGAGAGCGCCCGGCTCGACCTCTACATCATTGTCGCCGATCAGGTCTCGGGCGTTGTCGAACGATACACCGCCCTGACCGGCCGCATGCAGCTGCCGCCGGTATGGGCGCTGGGTTTTCAGCAGAGCCGCTACAGCTACTATCCCGACACCCGCGTGCGGGAGGTGGCGGAGACCTTTCGAAGCAAGAAGATTCCCTGCGACGCGGTCTACCTCGACATTCACTACATGAGGGGATATCGGGTCTTCACCTGGGACCCCGAGCGCTTCCCGTCCCCTGCCCGCCTTATCCGGGAGCTCTCGGACATCGGCATGCGGGTCGTCACGATCGTGGACCCGGGCGTGAAGCTCGACCCCGAATATGAGGTCTACCGCAGCGGGCTCGACGGCGATCATTACTGCCGCCGCCCCACCGGCGAGGTCTACGAGGGAGAGGTGTGGGCGGGCCCCTCCGCCTTTCCGGACTTCACCCGTGCGGCCACGCGCAGCTGGTGGGCGGAGCTCCACGAGAACCTCTTCGCACACGGGGTGGCGGGAATCTGGAACGATATGAACGAGCCGGCGGACTTCTCCGGAGATTTCGCGGTCCGCACGGATTTCACGCCGCCCGCGGATGTTACCGTCCGGCCCGACGGGGAAGGAACGCGGGCGCTGGAGCGCTATCATAACGTGTACGGCCACAATATGTGTCGTGCCACCGCCGAAGCCTTCCGGCGGCACCTCCCCGAGCAGCGCCCCTTCATCCTCACGCGTGCGGCATACGCGGGTACCCAGCGATACGCCGCGGTGTGGACCGGCGACAACCACAGCTGGTGGGAACACCTTGCCTCCATGATCCCCATGGTGCTCAACATGGGCCTCTCCGGATTTCCCCTCGTCGGCGCCGACGTCGGCGGGTTCGAGGCCGACGCGACTCCCGAGCTCTACGCACGCTGGATCGAGGCGGCCGCCTTCACGCCCTTTTTCCGGGCGCACACATCGGCGCTTTCGCGGGCGCATGAGCCGTGGTCTTTCGGCACCGAGGTCGAGCAGATCGCCCGATACTACGTTGCGCTCAGGTACCACCTGCTGCCCTACATATACGGGCTCTTTCACGAGGCGGCGCGGCACGGAGCTCCGCCCGCCCGCCCGCTTCTGTGGCACTATCCGGCGGATGAGCGGACCTGGAATCTCAACGATGAGTTCCTGCTGGGCCCGGACCTCCTCGTTGCGCCGATTCTTTCACCGGGCGCTCGGGCCCGCTCGGTGTATCTGCCCGAGGGACAGTGGTACGATTTCCGGTCGGGCGAGCTGCTCGAGGGGGCCGGTGATGTCATCGCTGCGGCTCCTCTCGATACGCTTCCCCTCTACATCCGTGCCCCCTCGGTTATACCGACCGCGACCGCCGGGCGCAACGCCGAGGAAACCCTCGCCGGTGACATCACCCTCCATATCTACCCCGGCAGCCGGTCCGCCGACGAGCACCGCGCGCAGCGTCTCTACCATGACGACGGAATATCGCTCTCCTATCGGGAGGGCGGCCGCAGCGTGAGGGATGTGCTCCTTTCGGTGGATCCCGACGAGGTCCGTGTCTCCGTGGTCGATACGCAGACGGGCTATGATGCCGCCCCGGCCGAATACTCACTGGTGCTCCACGAGCAGACGGGGCTACAGGAGGGGGTTGCCGTGCCGACGGCCGTGGACGCGGCCGACCGGGTGATCTTTCGGCGCGGCGGTTAGAGAGCGGGCAGGGGGGCGCGCCGACCCCGGCCCCGCGGCCCCGCGGCCCCGCGGCCTCCGCCGCGGTTACACGGCCATGAGGTAGACCGCCGCGCCGACGGCGCTCGAGAGTACGCAGCTCACCGCATTCACCACATCATTGGTCATCGCAGCGAAGCCGCGGGTAAGGACATTCGGCTGCGCGTCGAAGCTCGCGAGTCTGCGCTCGGTGGCGGCGCCGGTGTTGCTGTCGGCGTACTGCGCCTGGACGGTTGCGCCGAGAAAGCTGTCGATAACCGATCCGAGGAAACCGCCGCCGGTGACAACGGCGAACACGGCGGCAAGCGCCGGGGTCCAGCCGGTGGTGAGACCGTATCCCGCGGTGAACACCGCCGCGATAAGCGCCGCGCCGGCCGCCGAGGCCCCGAAGCCGAGCGGCGTCACGCCGCCTGAGGTTCCGCGCGGAAGGGGTTTGCCGGTGAGGATGGAGACCGGACGCCGGGAGGCGAGGACGCCGATCTCGCTCGCCCATGTGTCGGCATTGGCCGCCGCGAAGGAGACCGCCACGGCGATGAGAAACATGGGTGCCCCCGTGGCCGCCCAGCCCGCGCTCATGATGAGGCCGACGCCGCCGTTTGCCAGTACCTGCACGTGATCGCGGCGGCTTCCCTTCTCATGGAGTACCGAGAGATCGTCCTTGGCGCTCGCCTCGAGGCGACTGAGCACCGATGAGGAGCCGAAGAACACCATCAGCAGGATCCACGAGATCCACCCCCCGAAAAAGAGTATCCCGGCGCCCACGGTGAACCCGGCGACCGCCCCCCCGGCGGTAACCGCCTCCCGCCGCCGGGCACCGACGGCCGCCGCGCCGTTGAGGAGGACTGCCATGAGGAGCCTCGTTGTATTCATGCGAACACTCCGTGGTAGAAGAGCGCGGTGATGATGGGCACCGTGAGGTTGTCGACGCCGCGGGGGGTCACGAACTCCACCACGGTGGCCGCGGCGGCGGTGACGAGTGCCGGCGCGATAGCCGCCGTGAGGATCCCGGCCCGCGAGGGGTGTCCCCAGTAGGTGAACAGGGCCGCGACAACCGCCGAGACGATGAACATGGTGAGGGTGCCCGCCACGGACTTTTGCCCGCCGAGAAGGTGCAGCACGGGACTGCGTGCGGCGCGCCCTACCAGAGAGGCGAGCCCGTCGCCGTAGCCGAGAATGAGAATGCCGATCCCGGCGACGTAGGCGGGCATCGGGCCCGCGTAGGAAAGCAGCACCAGCACGAGCAGCGAAACGGGAAAGTAGACGGTTCCGAGGTTGCTCGGCGCGGTCCCGTCCTCCATTGCTTCGAAGAGCCGTGCGCGATGGGAGTAGTAGTTGAGCCCGATAAACACCACCGGCCCCACCGCCGCGAAGCCGACGCTGTCGTGGAAATACATCGCCATCAGCCACCAGTGCGACACGCCGATGTGAACGATCTTGCGCGAGACGGTCGAGTCGACAAGCCCTCGGCGCCGGAGAAGCTGAGCGAGGCCGATGAGCGCGAAGATGAAGGCAAACGCGACTGCGAGACCGATCCAGTTGAGCATGGGCGGCTTCACTATACGAAAACCGGCGCTCGGGGGCAATTGTCGGGCAGGGGTGTTCCGTCTTCGCCTACGGTGAGCGAACACAGGGCAGTCAGGTTCGCGTCGAAAACGAGGAGTCCTCATGCATATACACGCTCGACGAGAACCGCGAGTTCGATGTCGTCTTACGAGGACGGCCGGCCGGTGCCCTGCGCCGCCGCCTCCGCATCCTGCCGCGCGGCGTCGAGATCGACGATTTCGAAGGCTTCGTTCGTGACGTCGAAGCGGTCGGGCATTCCCGACGTCATGTAGACGCTGTGCTCTTTGGTTACGAACGCCGCTTCGGTGTCGTCGAGGCTCTCGATGAGCTCCGCACCCCGCTCGACCCCCATCACGTATACCGCCGTAGCGAGCGTGTCGGCCTCGGTCGAATCCTCGGCCACGATCGTGACGCTCGAAAGGCCGCTGCGGGCGGGATAGCCGGTGCGCGAGTCGATGATGTGGTGATAGCGCACACCGTCTTCCTCGAAGTAGCGCTCGTAATCGCCGGCGGTCACCACGGTCATCGCCCCGTCTTCCACGATGCCGAGAAACTCTCCCCGCTGTTCGAGCGGATTCTGTATACCGATCCTCCACCGGCTCCCGTCGGGCTTGGTCCCTATGGTGATGATGTTGCCGCCGAAGTCGAGCAGGGCGTGCTCGATGCCCTCCTCGCGCAGGATCCGGGCGACCTCCTCGGCGGCGAAGCCCTTGGCGATGCCGCCCACGTCGAGCCCCATCCCCTCTTCGGGCAGGTAGATGGTCTGCTCGTCGGCGTCGAGCCGCACGTTTCGATAGTCCACCTTCGCCGTGCGTTCGGCGATCTCCTCCTCGCTCGGCACGGCGGCGTACTCGGTCCCGATGCCCCACAGATCGACGAGGGGCTCGATGGAAACGTCGAAGGCGCCGTCGGTCATGCGGGAGTATTCGAGGGCACGGCGGACAACGTAGAAGGTGTCTTCGGAGACGGCCACCGGCCGCTCGCCGGCCGCGCGGTTTACCTCGATGAGCTCGGTGGTGGAATAGTCGGTGGTGTTCGTGCTCATCCGCTCTTCGATTTCCTGCACGCGGTCGAAGGCCCGCTCAAAGGCGGCCTCCGTTGCGCCCTCGTAGATGCGAATGGTTATCGTGGTGCCGAGGATCAGCTCTGTTCGGGTATCCGGCTCCTCGGGCGTATTGGAACAGCCGGCAAGCAGAACGAGCGCGAGCGAAACGAACGCGACCCACCCGCCGGCGTGGTGTATCGCTTTGTGCATGGCCGAAATATACGCACGAGCCTCTCGGTGCTGCAACCGGTCGTCCGGCGGCGGCGGAGGATACCGGCTTGATTCGAAGGCGTCCACCGACGAAGATGGGATCATGAGCGATAGGGATGTGGTTGTCGTCGGCGGGATTAACGCCGACGTGACGGGCCGGTCGGCGGAGGAGCTGGTGCCCGGCACCTCCAATCCGGGGACGATTTCCATCACCCCCGGCGGCGCGGGACGAAACATTGCCGAGGCACTCGCGCGGCTCGGCCTGTCGAGCAGGCTCGTGGGGACCGTAGGCGATGACGAGTTCGGCCGGGCGGTCCTCGCGCGGACCGTCGAGGCCGGGGTGGGGGACGCGTTCACCGCCGGGTTCTGCGCGGGGATCGGCCGCGGTGACGGTATCGAGGCGGCCATCCGCATGGGCGCTGCGACCGCGGCGCTTACGGTGGAGTCGGTGGGCACCGTGCCGGTCGACCTGACCCTCGATGCGGTGCGGCAGGTTCAGGCAGGGAGGGGATCATGACCGACCTCGACGCGGTTCTCGATATGGCGGAGGAGGTGGCCGACGCGCGCCGCGACGGCCGGGGCATCGTCGCGCTCGAGTCGACCATCATTGCTCACGGGATGCCCTACCCGCAGAATCTGGATACGGCACGGGATCTCGAGCGCACGGTGCGGGAGACCGGAGCAACGCCGGCCACCATCGCGCTCATCGACGGGCGCATCAAGGTCGGACTCGGGGACGACGAGCTCTCCCGTCTCGCCGGCGGTGAGACCGTGATAAAGGCGAGCCGGCGGGATCTCGGTGTCGTCGTTGCCGGCGGTATGACTGCGGCCACGACGGTGGCCGGGACCATGATCTGTGCGCACCGCGCCGGGATCCGGATGTTTGCGACCGGCGGCATCGGCGGGGTTCACCGCGGGGGCGAGACCACCTGGGATGTCTCGGCGGACCTGCAGGAGCTCGCGCGCACCCCGGTCGCGGTGGTTTCCGCCGGGGCGAAGGCCGTCCTCGATCTGCGGCGCACGCTCGAGTACCTCGAGACCATGGGCGTGCCGGTGATCGGCTACCGCACCGACCGTTTTCCGGCCTTCTACACACCGGACAGCGGGTATCCCGTCGATTACCGCCTCGATGATGCCGGAGAGATCGCCGCCGCACTCGCCGCCGGATGGAGCCTGGGGCTCGAAGGCGGCGCGGTTATCGCCAATCCGGTGCCGCAGGAGCATGCGTCACCCGCGCGGGATATTAGCCGCGCCGTCGACTCCGCCCTCGAGGAGTCTGAGCGCCGCGATATCTCGGGCAAGGCGCTCACCCCCTTTCTGCTCTCGCGAATCGGAGAGCTTACCGAGGGTGAGAGTCTCAAGACCAACATTGCGCTTGCGAAGAACAACGCGGCGCTCGCGGGGCAGATCGCCGTGGCGCTTGCCGCCGCTTGACGAGGCGGCGGCCCCGCAGTACCGTTTCAACGGCATGCACCACCCCTTTCCCTTCTCCGCGATCGTATCCCAGGAACGCCTCAAGAGCGCGCTGCTCGTAAACGCGGTCGATCCGTCGATCGGCGGCGTGCTGATCCGCGGCGAAAAGGGTACGGGCAAAACCACGGCGGTGCGGGCGCTCCGCTCGATTCTGCCTGCCATCGACGTGGTCGCCGATTGTCCCTACAACTGCCCGCCGGACGACCCCGCCCGCATGCACGACGGATGCCGGGAGCGTTTCGAGCGGGGCGAGCAGCTTCCCGAGAAGCAGATACGCACCCCTCTCGTCGAGGTGCCGCTCAACGCAACCGAGGATCGACTCGCAGGTACGCTGCACATCGAGCATGCGCTTGAGACCGGCAAACGCGAGTTCGAGCCGGGGCTGCTCGCCCGGGCCAATCGAGGCATCCTCTACGTCGATGAGGTGAACCTCCTCGAGGATCATCTCGTGGACGTGCTCCTCGATGTTGCGGTGAGCGGCGTGAACATCGTGGAGCGGGAGGGGATCTCCCATCGCCATCCCGCGCGGTTTCTCCTTGTCGGGACGATGAACCCGGAGGAGGGCGAGGTGCGCCCCCAGCTCCTCGATCGCTTCGGCCTGTGCGTGACGATAGCCGGGCTCTCGGACCCGGGCGAGCGGATGGACGTCGTGCGTCGCTGGGGGGAGTTCGAACGGAATCCCGCAGCTTTTGCCGCGCAGTGGTCGGACGATGATGAGGCGCTCTCGGCGCGCATCGCGGAGGCGCGTGAGCGCATCGGCCACGTCACGGTTCCCGACGGCATGGTGCATCTCGCCGTCACTATCGCCGCGCGTGCAGGGGTGCAGGGCCACAGGCCGGACATCGTAATCGTGAAGACCGCGCGTGCCCTCGCCTCGCTTCTCGGGCTCTCGCACGTCGGTACGCAGCTCGTGTTCGAGGCGGCGCGGCTCGTGCTCTCCCACCGCATGCAGAACGCTCTGCTTCGGCCTGCCGCCGATACCGATGCGGAAATCGAGCGGGTCCTTCGGCAGGCGGCCGAGGAGGCCGGAGAAGAGGGGCCGAGCGCAGGGACCGACGGCTCCGCCGCGGGTGCCTCCGAGAAGCTCGGTGCGGACGACCTGGAAGACATGCAGGTCCCCGGCTCGGCTGCAGCCGGCAGCATCCTCCTCTCGCTCTTTGATTCCGAAAAAAAAAAGACCGCGGCGAGCCACCCGACCCCATCGAGCTCCGACGGACCCTGAACGAGGTGCTCTCCTCTCTGCCGCCGGCGCGGATGCGCGAGACGCCGCCGCCCGGCAGACAGCGTGGCCGCTACGTGCGCGCCGCGGCGCCTGCACAGGGCGAGCAGGACTACGAGATTGCCGTCGATGCGACCCTGCGTGCGCGGGCCGTCGAACGCGCAGGTCATGGCGGGGCGGGCGCGCGCGACGTCCTGCGAAAGAAGGTGCGCCGCAGGCCCGGTGGGCGCCTCGTGGTGTTTCTCGTCGATTCCTCCGAGTCGATGGCAGGACGCTATCAGCTTGCCGCCGCACGGGAGGCGGCCGTTGGGCTGCTGCGCTCGGATAAGACGGGACACGACCGCGTGGCGATCGTGAGCTTCCGGGGACATGAAGCCCGGGTGCTCCTCAACCCCACGAGAAGCTCCGTCCGCGCGGCACGCGCTCTTACCGAGGTGACGGCCGCTGGGAGCACCCCGCTTGCCGCCGGGCTCGCCGAGGCGGCGCGACTGATTCGTTTCGACGGCATGCGAAGCGGGCAGACGGCCCGTGTCCTCATCGTTCTCTCCGACGGGCGCGGAAACGTTCCCCTTCGCGAGGGCGGGAATGCCGCCCGCGACGTTATCCGAAGCGCCGAGGAAGCACGCCGGGCGGCGACCCGGGCATTCGTCATAGACACCGCGCCGGCGGAACAACCGCACGAGGACATGCGTCGACTCGCCGAATCGCTGGACGCCGACTATCACTGGATCGGCTCCGCGAATAGAGCCGGCGTGCATCAAGCAGGCCCGGCGCACGGCCGATAATGACGGCAGGAGAGGGTACATGGACCTGGCGACCACAACACAGCCCGACCACACGGCGACCGTGCACCGCCTCGGTGAGCTTCGCGACCATTTCGAGGCCTACTTCGATACCGGGTGGTTCGCCGTGCTGATCGAAGGCTCGCCGATACAGTTCACCACCATCAAAGAAATCCGCGCGGCGCTTGCCCGCCACAGCCTGTACCCCGAGGACGAGGCAACGCTTCGCTACGGCGTGAACCTGCTCGAGCAGTTCATCGTCCAGCTACGCCGCTTCCTTCTGCCGGTGCTGCGCGAGCGGCTCGGGATCTCGCGGCTGCTTGCCCATCCGCCCCGGCTCTCGGCGCAGGAGTACGTCTACCGGCAGCTCATCGCGCAGACCTTCCCCGCCAACCTCGATCGACTCGAAGTGCTCACCACCGACCTCGCCGACACGTTGCGCGCCCGCGCATCGTAGCCGCCGGTTTTCTTCTCGCCCGCCCTTGACGCGGGGACCGCGCATCGTTTAAATTCAGAATCGATCTCATTATTAAACACAACGAGGAGACGCAAGAATGGAAAACGGAACCATGCCCATGATGGGACAGAAAGTACCCGAAATGGAGGTCGTCACGACCCACGGCAGGAAGAAGCTTCCGGGGGACTACAAAGGTAAGTGGCTCGTACTCTTCAGCCACCCCGGTGACTTCACCCCGGTGTGCACGACCGAGTTCGTGTCCTTCCAGCGCCGCTACGAGGAGTTTCGCAAGCTCAATACCGAGCTTCTCGGCCACAGCGTCGATCAGGTCTTTGCTCACATCAAATGGACCGAGTGGATCGGCGAGAACCTCGGCACCGAGATCGAGTTTCCGATCATAGCCGACGACCGCGGCGTGGTCGCGAACAAGCTCGGGCTCATCCATCCCGAGAAGGGGAGCAACACCGTTCGGGGCGTATTCATCATCGATCCCGACGGCGTCTTCCGGGCCATTCTCTACTATCCGCAGGAGATCGGCCGAAACATGGACGAGATCGTGCGCATGATTCGTGCATTCCAGACCTCGGATGAAAACGGCGTGGCCGTTCCGGCGAACTGGCCCGACAACGAGCTCATTCAGGACAAGGTGATCATCCCGCCGGCGCAGGACGTCGAAACCGCAAGGAAGCGCAGCAGTCAGTACGACTGCTACGACTGGTGGTTCTGCCACAAGAAGCTGTAGGTTGCAGCCGGCGGGGGCGCAGCTGCAGCCCCCAGCCGGCATCGGCCGCGCGCCGCCGCGCGGCCGGACGCCGCCGCGCGGCTTCCGGGCTCATGCCCCCTCCTGGCTCACGCCCCGAGAAACGCGAGCCAGCGTCGCCGCACGTCCTCGATGCGACGCACGTCGTCGTCGGCGAGGCCCTCGAGAAAGTGTGCGATCTCGCCGGCGCGGTCGGAGAGCGTCGGCGAGCGGCCGAAGTGGGACCAGCCGGCGGGGCGGGTGTCGGCGACCGGGCGGGAGGAGTCGCCTGCGTCCCGGTAGTCGATCCGCTCGACGACGCGCGAGCGACGGCCGAATCCGCCGGCTACGGTTATCGGTACGAATACGTCGAAGGCGTTGAATCCGGCGCGCGGCGCGGCGTTGTCGATGACGATCTGGTCGCGGGCTTCTTCGAGGGTGTCCGCGTGGAGGTTTGCGAAGAGGCGCGCGCCGGCGAGGCCGCGCTCGAGGAAGTCGCGGAGGTCCTGCCCCCAGATGTAGGCCTCGTAGGAGGCCGGGCTGATCTCGTAGGCGACAAGACAGTCACCGTCGCCCGCCTCCCGCCAGGCGTCGGTGTGTCCTCCCCGACCGAACCCGAAGCCGCCGCCGGTATGGGTCACGCGCACCGATTCTCCGGGTGGGAGCATCGTCAAGAGCGCCCCCATGACGGCGGTCTTTCCGGCCCCGCCGGGACCGGCGCCGACAAGCACCGAGGCTCCCGCCTCGATGCGGGCGGTGAGCGCGGCGGCCTGCGATAGGGTGAGCGTCTCGGCCTCGATGAGGTCAATGAGGCTCAACATGCGTCCGCCGCGCTGGTTGCTTCTGTTTACGACCTCGAGAACACGATCATCCATGATCTACCATCCTGCCATGCGACTCTTCCCGTGTGATTCCAGGTGCCGCGCGGAATCTGCTGACGATCGGCGCGGGCTCTCATTAAGTTTGCAATATATGAGTCGTTCGGCAAGGAAGAAGGTGCTATTCGTGTGCTCCGCCAATCTACAGCGCAGCCCTACCGCCGAGACAATGTACCGCGACGACGACCGATTCGAGGTCGGCTCGGCCGGTACACATGCGCTGGCCGAAAGACGGGTCTCCCGCGAGCTGGTCCGGTGGGCGGATCTCATCGTGGTCATGGAGGAGCGCCACGCCCGCGATATCGAGTCGGCATTCCGGGATGATCTGGCCTCCACGCCGGTAATTGTGCTCGGTATTCCGGACGTCTACGGGTACATGGAACCCGCGTTACAGAGAGAGATCCGGTCGAGATTCGAGGCTGCGCTGCCGGGGTGAGCGCGGTACCGTCCGGCCGCCGGATCGCCCATGTACAATCTCGGAGGAGGTGATAGTATCTAATCAGGCATGAGCGCCTGGGTGTATTTTCTCGGCAGCTACATATCGCTCGAAGGACCGAGCGGCTACACGATCGGCCGGGGTCGGGAATGCGAGATCCAGCTTCCCGATATTTCGGTTTCCCGCCGGCATGCACGCATCATCCGCGAGACCGACGGCTACATCATCGAGGACCTCAACAGCACCAACGGCACGCTTGTGAACGGTGAGCCCGTCACCAGGCGGGCCTTGAAGAGCGGAGACCAGATCCGTGTCGGGCGCTTGCACCTCGAGTTCCAGAACCGTGAGGATGATGCGACGCCCGCGACGCTCGATCCCGGCGACACGATCGTGCTCGAGGGCGAAATTGCTCGTCTGGTGGGCGAAGTCAATGATCCCGAGATTGCCAGGCGGATCGCCGGCCTGCAGGAATTCGTATCCCGGAGCAAGCGGCGCCTCTCCGAGCTCGCCTTTCGGGATCATTTGACGGGGCTCTACAATCGCCGCAGCTTCGACGCGCGCCTGCGCGACGAGGTCGAGCGCGTGCGCCGTTACACCCGCCCCTTCTGCCTGCTGATGATAGACATCGATCATTTCAAGGCCTGTAATGACGCTCACGGACACCAGAAGGGCGACGACGTCCTGCGCGGAGTAGGACGGATCATAGTCTCGAGCGTTCGCCGAAGTGATTTCACCGCGCGCTACGGCGGGGAGGAAATCGCGGTGATTCTCCCCGAGACCGGGGCGCAGCAGGGTATGCAGGTGGCCGAGAAGGTACGACGTGGCGTGGAGGAGCTCTCCGAAGCCTATACGGGACTCTTGGTGACCGTCAGCATAGGCGGAGCGAGCTGTAACGCCGCGGATTGTGACGGCGCCGCCCTGCTGCAAACGGCCGATGCCGCGCTCTACGAGGCGAAGGAGGGCGGCAGGAATCGCATCGTCATGCACTAGCCTGCACGGCTTTGCTGTTTACCATGTATGACTCATGCGGTAGGATTGAACCCTGACACGTATCCTTTCACTCGATGCGCAGCAGAAGGAGTGGATATGCAGGAGACGACTCGAGTAGTTGTCCTGGGTGCCGGCTATGCGGGAGTCGAAGCGACCAAGCAGCTGCACAAGATATTCAAGCGTGACGACTCGGTGGAGATCACGCTGATCGACAAGAACCCGTACCACACGTTGATGACCGAGCTCCATGAGGTCGCCGGCTCACGCACGGAGCCGGACTCGGTGCAGGTGAGCCTGGCGAAGATTTTCTCCGGCAAGCGCGTCAACGTCGTGATCGATGAGATCAAGACCATCGATTTCGAGAATAACGCCGCCGTTTCCGACGGCAACACATACCCGTACGATTACATAATCCTCGGGGCGGGGGGCGAACCGGAGTTTTTCGACGTGCCCGGCGTGCAGGAGAACAGTTTCACGTGCTGGTCTCTCGAAGACGCCATCCGCATTCGAGTCCAGGTCGAGGAGATGTTTCGCGCGGCGGCAAAAGAGCCCAATCCCATGAAGCGCCGACGGCTTCTGACCTTCGCGATCGCGGGCGGGGGGTTTACCGGCGTCGAGCTCGCCGGAGAGCTCCTCGAGCGCAAGGAGGAGCTCTGCCCGAAGTACCACATCGCTGAGGAAGAGGTGCGCATCGTCATCATCGAGATGATGGACAGTATCCTGCCGATTTTCCCTCCGCAGCTCCGGCGCAAGGCGGCGCTGTACATTCGGCGTCACGGGGGTGAGATTCTCCTGAACTCGCCTATCACGAAGGCGGAGCCCGGCAAGATCATGATCGCCGATGAGGAGACCCTCGAGGCGGAAACATTCATTTGGACCGCCGGCATTCACGGCTCGGAGTTCACCTCCAAGATCGACCTGACCAAGGGCCAGTGTGCAAGCGGCACTGAAACCGAGGCCTCCACCGTGGAAGGCATCCACGGCATGAAGGGCTGCTACTACGACGACGACGATCGATACATCGTCGGCGAGCGCGGCCGTATTCAGGTCAACGAACACATGCAGTCGGTGGACGTCGATAACGTCTATCTTGCCGGCGATATGATCTGGTTCGTCTACAACGATAAGCCCGTGCCCCAGATCGTGGAAAACGCGCTGCAGACCGGTGAGGTGGCCGCGAAGAACATCGCAAGCCGCATCAAGGGAAAGCAGGAGCAGGAAACCTTCGAGCCGCAGTATCACGGGTTCATGGTGTCGGTCGGCGGTCGATGGGGCGTCGCGCACGTCATGGGCGTGTCGATGTCGGGCTTTTTCGCCATGGCGATGAAGCATCTGGTCAACCTCCACTATCTCTTCGGTGTTGCCGGTATCAACGCCGTGTGGGAATACCTCCAGCATGAGTTCTTCACGATGAAGAACCGACGCTCCTTCATCGGCGGACACCTTGCCTGGAAGATACCCGTCTACTGGGCCCTGCCGCTGCGGCTGTGGCTCGGCGGTAAGTGGTTCTACGAAGGGGTGACGAAGATCGGCGAAGGCTGGCTGAATCCCGGCCCCGGTGGCCTCGCGGACGTTGATCCCGCCGCCGTCAACATGCCGGGCGTGAGCTTCGGCGAAGGTGACGCGGGCTCGGGCGCGAGCCCCGAGTGGGAAGAGAACGGCGGCAACGGGGGCAACGGCGAGGCCGACGGCGACTCCGGCGCGAGCCCCGAGTGGGAAGAAAACGGCGGCAACGGGGG